>DAORXQ010000007.1 GCA_035371905.1 bacterium
GGAAATATTGGAATATCCCTCTTTTTTATATTTTTTAAAAAGAAGAAATCCAAATTTCCATTTAATATCTAAAATTCTGGTTATTTCATAATAAAAATAATGTTTATTAAGTGTTTCTATTATCAACTTTTTTTCCTCTTCAGGAAAAACAGAAATATTCTTAATTATTCCTATTTCTTCTATTTCACCCGTTTCTTTCTGATAGAAAATTGAAATGAAATTATAGGGATTGGTAACAGGGAAACATGAAACTGCAAAAACACTCTTATAAAGAATTCCATCTTCTATTAAAAAAAGATTAATTGTATTGAATTCTCCTTTTAAAATTTTAATATTATCCGGGGTCAAATATTCTTTTTTAATTTCCATGTATCAATGCTCCATCAATACTTGAAAGTTGTGTCTGCATAACAATAAGATTATAGTATATACCTCTTTTTTCCATTAATTCATTATGATTTCCAATTTCTGCAATTCTTCCATTATCTATAACAATAATTTTATCAGATTCTTTTAAAGTTGAGAGACGATGAGCAATAATAATAGTAGTTCTGCCCTTCCAGAGTGAAGATAAAGCATCCTGAATTTTTTTCTCCGATTCTGTATCAACAGAAGATGTTGCTTCATCAAGAATCAGAATAGGAGGGTCACATAAGACTGCCCTTGCAATTGTTATTCTCTGTTTTTCCCCACCAGAAAGTCCTGCACCTCTCTCTCCAAGTAAAGTATCATAACCGTTTGGAAATTTCATAATGAATTCATGAGCATTGGCAACTTTCGCTGCATTGATAATTTCCTCAAAAGTAGCATCTGGCTTTCCATAGGATATATTTTCAGAAATTGTTCCTCTAAATAAAAAAGGTTCCTGTAATACAAGTCCTATATGTTTCCTCAATTCATATGAAGGTATATCTTTTAGATTTTTTCCATCTATTAAAATTTCTCCTTCTTGAACATCATAGAATTTACATAATAAATTAACAAGAGTAGTTTTCCCACTCCCACTCCTTCCAACTATTCCGACTATTTCCCCAGGTTCTATTTTAAAACTCACATTTTTTATAACAGGTTGATACGGGTCATAACCAAAAGTTACATTTCTAAATTCAATTTCACCTTTAATTTTCATAAGTTTCACTGCCCTTTTTGGTTCTTTAACCTGTGGTTCAGTATCAAGAACTTCAAAAATTCTATGACTGGCGGTTGTAAAATTACTGAACCAGGTTGATAAAAGGGTAAGATTTGTTAAAGGTGAATAAAACATACCAATATAACTCAAAAAAGCCATTAATTCACCAAGAGTTAATTTCCCCTCAAGAACATTTTTACCTCCAACATACCATATAATCAAACCACCTAAACTGAAGAGAAAAGCCATGAGTGGATTGAAAACAGAAATGTTTATATTGACTGTCCTGACCGAATCCTTTAATTTATCAGCGTAGAAAGTAAATCTATTAAATTCTTTTTCTTCCTGAGAAAATGCCTTTACTGTTTTTATTCCAGAAAGAACATTATTCAAAAATGTTGAAAGTTTTGCCTGACTATCCCAGACCTTATAATATTTTGGATAAACACCACGCCAGAATATAAGGGTTCCAATCACTACAAATGGTATAGGTATCATAACATATAAAGCAAGTAACCAGTTTATTGAAAAAAGCATAATACCTATTCCAATTAACATAAATATATTTAAGAGGAAACCCTGTCCTGCCTGAGTTACAAAACCATGAAATGCTTCAACATCAGAAGAAAATCTTGTCATTATAGTTCCAACTGAATTTATGTCGTAGTAACTCAAAGACAATTCTTCAAGTTTTTTGAATAATTTTTTTCTCAAATTATTTGTAATCAGTGTCCCGACAGAAGTGGATATAGTTCCTACAAGCATATTAATCTGGGCACGGAAAAATTCAGCACTGACAAGTATAATTACAAGATATGGAAGCCAGTCAACATGTTTTCGGGTGGTTAAAACTTCATCTACAAGAATTTTTGTAATTCTTGGAGGTATTAAACTTAAGGCAACTCCTATAACCATTAAAAAGAAAATAATAAAAATCCATCCAATATGCTCAGAAAGTAAAGAAAAAACTCTTGATAATATTGCTCCCTGTTTTAAACAATTTGGACATGTGGACTCTTCCGTCTGCAAAGGGAATCCACATTTCTGACATAAAAATGGATGGGGTTGATTTAATATATCATTGGAAACAGGTTGTCCTGATTTTAAATTTTGTACCTGGGTTATAAAACGAGAAAATTTATATCTGTTTGAATTTGTGAACCTAAATATGTCAATAAAATATCCATCTATTTTAATTTGAAAAAAAGCACTTCCAACCGTCTGTCGTATATTAAAAGATTCTATCCTTTTTAAATCAAAAGAAATTTTTTCCTGAAATCCTTTTTCAGGAATTATATAAAGTTTATCAGATGTAGCAACAATCCTAATTTTTGCAGGATTGCCGAATAAATCAAGGTCTGCTTCTGTTTCCAGTTTTATATCCTTTATTTCTTCCATTTTCTTTAGAATTTTCCGAGTTTTTAATTTTTAAATATTATACCAGATATTCTTGAAAAATATAAAAGAGTGTGATAAATTTTAATAATCTCAAACATCTTTTTAAAATTGTTAGTTTTTTTGTTTAAAATAAAGGAAATGAAATGAAAATTGAAAAATTTTACAGGATAATAAAAATTGACTGGTCACATTTTTTGAAAAAATTAGTTTTTACATTTATTATTTGTTTTTTCTCTTTTAAATTAAACTGTGAAGTTTTTTCTGGATATCCTGAATTAAAAATATTTGGAGAGGATTTTTTTGAAAATTACACCCCACTTTTAAAAACCCACCAGTTACCTTTAAGTGATGATTATATTTTAGGACCTGGAGATACACTTATTATCAATGTGTGGGGATTTTTTGAACAGGAGTATCAAAAAGAAGTTGAAACAGATGGAAGTATTTTTATTTCAGGGATTGGTAAAATTTATCTTGCGGGAAAACCACTGAAGGAAGTCAAAAAAATAATTGAGGATAAATTCTATAAAAAATATAAGAATATTCAGGTCTCTGTTTCGGGAGGGAAAATTAGAACAATTAATATTTATATTCTTGGAGAAGTTAAAAAACCAGGAGTTTATGAAATTTTTCCTTTTTTAAACATAATAGATGTAATTGCCATAGCAGGTGGTCCAAATAAAAATGGTAGTTTAAGAAGAATTGAAATAATTAAAAATGATGGAGGAAAAGAACTTATTGACATCTATCCAATTCTTCTTAAAGGTGAAAAACCAAAAGTTTTTCAATTCCAGAGCGGAGACACTGTTTTTGTTCATCAATCAGAAAATCTTGTCGGAATTACAGGTGGAGTACGAAGACCTGCAATATATGAATTGAAAAATATGGAATTAAAAGAATTGATTGATTTATCAGGTGGTTTTTTACCGGTTGCAGATATTTCTCATATTCAAATTGAAAGAATTGATAAAGAAAAAGGGAGAGTGTTAATTGATATAAAGGAGAAAGATATCTTAAATCTCTCTTTAAAAAATTTTGATGTAGTAAAAGTTCCATTATTAAGTTCTCAATCTTTTTATCAGGTTTCAATAACAGGTGCTGTAAAAACACAGAGAGTTTATGGATGGAAAGAAGGGATTAAAATAAGTAATATTTTAAAAAAAGATGATTTATTACCATTTGCTGAAACAGAAAAAGCAGAAATTATAAGAATTGAAAATGGATATAGAAAAATTATTTCTTTTTCTCCTGAAAAACTTTTTTCAGGAGATACAAATAATGATTTAAATCTTTTACCTCAGGATAAAATTGTAATTTATTCAAAAGAAAGACCTGAAAAAAAAGTTGTAATTACCGGAGAAGTAAAGTACCCTGGAGAATATGTAATTGAAAGTGGAGAAAAAATAAGCAACATTATAAAAAGAGCAGGTAATTTTACTTCTTCTGCTTATCCAAAAGGAATTGTATTTTTAAGGGAATCGGTGAAAAAACAAAAAGAAGAAGAAATAGAAAAACTATTAAAAGAAAAAAGAGAAACATTGAATTCTGCATTAAAAACTGCTCAAAACACAGAAGAAAAACAGGTAATTGAAAAAACTTTAATAGCGGTTGAAAAACTTGCAGAAGTTAAACCACAGGGAAGAATAATCATAAAAATGGATGATTTTGAAAAATTTGAAAATAGTGTTTATGATATTTCTCTTGAAAACGGAGATATTATTTATATACCCAAAAAACCTGTATATGTTTCAGTAGTTGGAGAAGTCAATAATCCAGCAAATGTATTGTATGAACCTGATTTAACTCTGAATGATTATATTCAAAAGACAGGTGGCTTTACAAAAGATGCTGATAGAAAAAGTATTTTTATTGTTAGAGTTGACGGTTCAAGTGATAGAAATTTAGAAAAAATCAGTGAAGGAGACACCATTATTATTCCTTTTGAACCAAGAGGAGAGAAATTAAGATTCATTAAAGATATAATGCAAATTTTCTATCAAATAGCGGTTGGAGTAGGAGTGTTAATAAAATGAATAGAGAAAAAGTAAAAAATGGAATTTTAAAGGGAAGTCCTATAAAAAGACATATAATTTTACTTATTCTAACATATATCGCGGTAATAAACCTTACAGTGCTCTTTTATTTAATTACACCTAAATATTACAGAGCAACATCTACTATTTTGCAACCTCCTGAATCAGAAGTCAGTTTATCTTCCTCACAAACAGCAAAATTTTCAAAAGAACCCCTTTCTCTTATAAGAACAAATACAGAACTTTTTTTCTCCATCCTTAACAGTAGAAGGATGAAAGACGATATAATTGAGAAATTTAATCTCAAAAAACATTACGGTGTATCAAATGATGATGAGGCAATAGAAATACTTAATGAAAGAACTAACATTTTCTTAACAAAAGATAAAGTAATTCAAATAGATGTTATTGATAGAGACCCGAAAATCGCCGCAGGAATAGCAAATTTTTATACAGAAAACCTTGATTATTTAATAAAAGAATTAACAATTACCACAGCAAAACAAAACAGGATATTCATTGAAAAAAGATTGAAAGAAACAACTGAACTTATTGAGGAATTGGAAAAACGACTAACTACAATTCAGAATACCAATAAACTTGTTATTGACCAGGATTTAACTCAAATATCACAAACAGGCGGTAAACTTATGGAACAACTTATAAATAAACAACTTGAACTTGAAAAAGAAAGACAGATTTTAGATGATAAAGACCCTAAAATTATAATGCTTAAAAATGAAATAAAAGAAATACAATCTTCTCTTGCAAAATTACTTGGCTCTCAGGATGAATTAACAAGAATTTTAAGAGAATTAAAAGTTCAGGAATCTCTATATAATTTTCTCACTTCAAAAATGGAAGAAGCAAAAATAGAAGAAACAAGAGATACTCCTGTTGTTCAGATTCTAGATAAAGCAAAAGTTCCTTATAAGGTTTACAAACCTGATATAAAATTTATATTACTTCTTGTAAGCAGTATTATAGGCGGAATTGGATTTCTAATTATATTTTTTGACTTCTTAAGATTTCTTGGAACTATATAGGAAAGGTTTTTATGGATAGAAGAATATGTGCTTATTATAATTACAAAGGAGATGTTTTTGTTGAAGAAGAACCTATTCCTGAATTGAAAGAAGGGGAAATTCTTGTTAAAGTTGAGGCAAGTTTAATAAGTCCCGGAACAGAAATAGGTGGAATTAGAAACTTACGAATCTCCCCTGCTCCAACAAAATTTGAGAAAAGAAGATTTGGATATGCTAATTCAGGAGTAATAGTTGAAATAGGTAAAAAATGTAAAGGATTTAAAATAGGTCAGAGAGTTGCCTGTATGGGTTCTGGATATGCTTTACACACAAATTATGCCTGTATTCCTCAGAATTTATGTTTTCCATTACCTGATGAATTAAGTTTTGAAGAAGGAACTTTCTGCCATTTATCTGCAACTGCACTCTGGGCTGTCAAAAGAGGAAAACTTGAAATAGGGGAAAATGTTGTAGTGGCAGGTTTGGGAATTATAGGTCAGATTGTCAGTCAGTTATCTAAACTTTCAGGATGTCATGTAATTGGGTGGGATAAATATGATTTAAGAATGGAAAAAGCAGTCCAGAATGGTATAGATAGAGTGATTAATATTGAAAAAGAAGATTTAGTCAGACAAACAATTGAATTTTCAAGAAATTACGGAATAGATACAGGATTTATCTGTTTTGGTGGAGAAGCAACTGAAACTATAAAATTACTTGTTGAAACTATGAAGACAGCACCGGATACACATAAAATGGGAAAGATAGTCATTGTTGGATTGGTTTCTGTAAATTTAAATTTTCCAGTTTATTTAGGAAATATTGATATACTTTCATCTTCAAGGACTGGACCTGGTTACCATGATGAAAAATGGGAATACGGAGAAGATTATCCACCAGTTTTTGTTCAATGGAGTACAAAAAGGAATGTTGAAGAAATTTTAATTTTCATAAAAGAAAAAAGATTAAATGTTAAATCACTTATAACAGATATTTTCCCATTAACAGAAATAGCATCAGCATGTGAAAAATTAATAAATCATCCAGAAAAAACCTTAGGTGTGATATTAAAACCATAAAAAGGAGGGAATATGAGATTTCAGAAAGATACTCTCTCAAATGAGGACTTGAAAAAACTTGAAGATTTAAGAAAAAATTGCATAAGAGATATTCTAACAATGACAACAATTGCAAATTCAGGCCATCCCGGAGGAGCAATTTCTTCTCTTGATATTTATCTTATTGTTTTTTCTTATGCAAATATTTCACCTTTAAAAATAGATGACCCTGAAAGAGATAAAATAGTTGTAAGTCATGGACATACATCTGCAGGTGTTTATTCTGTTCTTGGACGTCTCGGTTTTTTTGACATTGATATGGCAATCAGTACATTCAGAAAAACAGGAAGTATTTTTGAAGGACATATTGTAAGAAAAGTGCCTGGAGTTGAATGGGGAACAGGAAATCTTGGACAGGGACTTTCTGCAGGATGTGGTTTTGTCCTTGCAGATAAACTCAACAATAGAAATTCATATACTTTTGTTTTGATGAGTGATGGTGAACAAACAAAAGGTCAAGTTGGTGAAGCGAGAAGATTTGCTATTAAATATGGATTGAATAAACTAAAAGTAATTATTGACTACAACAAAATTCAGATAAGTGGAAAAACTGATAAAGTTATGCCTTGCAGAATCAAAGAAAATTATCTTGCAGATGGGTGGGAAGTTATTGAATGTGATGGTCATGATTTTACCCAACTATATAATTGTATAAAAAAATCTTTATCAATTGATAAACCAACCTGTATACTTGCTCATACAGTAATGGGTAAAGGAATTTCTTTTATGGAAAATGAATATAAATATCATGGAAAACCATTATCAGAAGAAGAATATTTAAAAGCGATGGAGGAACTTAAACTTGAACCTGTATTGGAAAAATACAAAAAGATGAGAGAAAAAGATTGGAAATTCCCCGAAAGAAAATTTTATTTTTCTCCTTCAATTAACACTGGAAAGCCGATTGTCTATGGTAAAGAAGAAAAAACAGATAACAGAACAGCATATGGAAAAGCACTACTTGATATAGCAAAGATTAATAAGGAAAATAAAGAGTATCCCGTAATTGTTTTTGATTGTGACCTTGCTTCAAGTGTAAAAACAGATTTTTTTGAAAAGGAATTCCCAGAAAGATTTTTCCAGGTAGGTGTTCAGGAACATAATGCAGCAACAATAAGTGGAGCAATCTCAACGGATAAATTCATAACATTTTTTTCTGATTTTGGTGTATTTGGTATTGATGAAACATTCAATCAACAACGACTTAATGACCAGAATTTTACTAATTTAAAACTTGTATGCACGCACCTTGGACTTGATGTTGGAGAAGATGGGAAAACACATCAGTGCATTGATTATATCGGAGTTTTAAGAAACTTATATGGATTTAAAATTATAATTCCAGCAGACCCAAATCAAACAGACAGGGTTATAAGGTATATTGCGGACAAACCGGGAAACTGGTTTGTTGGAATGGGAAGAAGTAGAATTCCTGTGATATTGAAAGAAAATGGTGAAGTATTTTTTGATGAGAATTATAAATTTGAATATGGCAGGGCAGACATAATAAGAGAAGGTAAAGATGGATATATTCTAACTTATGGATGTATGGTTTACAGAGCTATTAAAGTTCATGAGAAATTAAAAGAAAATGATGTAGATATAGGAATTATGAATTTCAGTTGTCCGACAGTGATTGATGAAGAAAAGATAAAAATTGCCATAAATACAGGACTTATAATAACCTATGAAGACCATCATATAGATACAGGAATTGGTTCAACAGTTGCTCTATATCTTGCTGAAAAAAGTATAAAGGTTAATTTTTTGAGATTTGGGATTAAAAATTATGGTGCTTCTGGGAATCCTGATGAATTATTTAAAAAAGAAGGTATATCTCCTGAAGATATTGTTGAAAAAATTATAAAGTTTAAAAAGGAGGTATTATGAAATTTGAAATTTTTGGTGGTAATCTTCAATTTGTAAAAGTGTATATTTCTCAGGGAGAAGAAATTTATGCTGAAGCAGGAAAAATGATGTTTAAAAGTAGTAATGTAAACATGGAAACCAGAATGACATCTCAATCAACAAAAGACCTTTTAAAAGATGTTTTAACCAGGACAATTACTGGTGAATCAATTTTTATGACTTATTTTACCTGTTATGATAAAGAGGGCTATGTTGCTTTTGCGGGAGATTTCCCCGGTAAAATTCAGGCGATTGAGTTAAAACCAGGAATTTCTTTTATTGCCCAGAGAGATGCTTTTATATGTGCTGAAAGCAGAGTAAAATTTGGAATTACTTTTCAGAAAAAAGTAGGTCCTGCCTTTTTTGGAGGAGAAGGTTTTATACTTGAAAAATTCACAGGTCCTGGAACAGTTTTTATTCATGCAGGCGGAGATTTTTATGAAATTGATTTAAAAGAAAATGAAAAAATTCATATTGATACAGGTTGTATAGTTGGATTTGAAGAAACAGTTGATTATGACGTTGAGTTTGTAAAGGATATAAAAACAGCAATTTTTGGCGGAGAGGGATTATTTCTTGCAACATTAACCGGTCCTGGAAAGATAATCTTACAGAGTATGACCCTTGCAAGATTAAGAAGAGAACTTGGAGGTTTCGGATTGAAAAAAGGCGGAGGAGAAAAATTTGGACTCGGAGGTTTACTTGGTGGTATTTTAGGCAGTGAGGATTAATTTTTCTAAAGTTTAAAATTTGACTTAAATTAAGTTTAATTTTATAATTTTTTTATGGAGAAAAAGGTAATAAAAAAAGAAGATGTTGAATATTTGAGTAAGTTAGCAAGAATTTCACTGAAAGAAGAAGAAAAAGATAAATTTGAAAAGGAACTTGAAAAAATACTTGAATATGTTTCAAAACTGAATGAGGTAAACACGGAAAACGTTACTCCTTCTTATCATGTTCTACCTATAAAAAATGTATTTAGAGAAGACATACCTGATAAATCCACATCAAAAGAAGAAATTTTAAAAAATGCTCCTGACAGGGACGAAAACTTTTTCAAGGTCCCGAGGATAATATGATGGAGAAAAAATACCTCCCTTTTGAAAAACCAATTGAAGAAATTGAAAAAAAAATTGAAGAAATTGAAAAAAGTAAAACTAAAAATACAGTAGAAAAAAATACTGAAATTCTAAAATTAAAGCAGTTATTAAATGAAAAGAAGAAAGAAATTTATTCTAATCTGACTCCACAACAAATTGTTCAAGTGGCAAGACATCCAAATAGACCTCATACATTAGATTATCTTAACAATATTTTTGATGAATATATTGAATTACATGGTGATAGAATATTTAAAGATGACCCTTCTATTGTAAGTGGTTTTGGTAAATTTTCTGGAATAACAGTTGCTTTTGTTGGTCATCAAAAGGGAAGAGATACAAAAGAAAATATTGAAAGAAAATTTGGTATGGCTCATCCGGAAGGTTATAGAAAAGCAATAAGGATTATGAAACTGGCTGAAAAATTTATAGTCCCTGTTATTACTTTTATTGATACACCAGGAGCACATCCTGATATAGAAGCGGAAGAAAGAGGACAGGCACTTTCAATAGCAACAAATCTTTATGAAATGGCTCTTTTAAAAATTCCAATTTTGTGTATAATAATAGGTGAAGGTGGAAGTGGAGGAGCACTTGGTATTGGAGTTGGCGATAGAATTTTAATGCAAGAGTTTTCAATATATTCAGTTATTTCTCCAGAGGGATGTGCTTCAATCCTTTGGAAAACACAGGAGAAAGTGGAAGAAGCGGCAAAGGCATTAAAGTTAACAGCAAAGGATTTATTTGAACTCAAAATAATAGACGAAATAATACCTGAACCTACTGGAGGAGCGCACAGTGATTGGGAAACAACTTTTAAAATAATGAAAGAAGTAATAGAAAGAAATTTAAAAGAATTAAAAACAATAAAAGTTGAAGAACTTGTTGAATTGAGATATAAAAAATACAGGAAAATAGGTGTTTTTTCAGAAGGAGAGAGAAGTGAATAAACTTAAACTTGTTTTACCAAAAGGGTCTTTACAGGAAACAACTTTATTGATTTTCAAAAATGCTGGTTTTGAAATATACTCAAGTTCAAGAAGTTATTATCTGACAATAGATGACCCTGAAATTGAATGTGTTTTATTAAGAACTCAGGAAATTCCCAGATATGTAGAACTTGGTGCTTTTGACGCAGGAATTGCAGGAAAGGACTGGATAATTGAAAATAATGCAAAAGTTATTGAAGTATGCGAATTGACTTATTCAAAAATGGGATTCAGACCTGTTAAAATAGTACTTGCTGCTCCTGAAAAGTCAAATATTAAAACTGTAAAAGACCTTGAAGGTAAAATTATTGCTACTGAACTGGTCAATCTAACTAAAAGGTATTTAAAGAAAAACAGAGTAAATGCTAAAGTGGAATTTTCATTTGGAGCAACTGAAATTAAAGCAGGAAATCTTGTAGATGCTATTGTTGAAATTACTGAAACAGGCTCTACTTTATATTCTCATAACTTGAAAATAATTGATGTTATTATGGAATCAACTCCAAGATTGATAGCCAATAGAAATTCATGGAAGGACAAATGGAAAAGAGAAAAAATTGAAAATATAGCATTATTATTAAAAGGTGCTTTACAGGCAGAAGGGAAAGTAGGACTAAAAATGAATGTTGAAAAAAAGAATCTTGAAAACATTATAAAAATTTTACCAGCAATGAAAAAACCGACAATATCAACTTTAACCGATAAAAACTGGTATGCTATTGAAACAATAATTGACAAAAATAAAGCAAAAGAATTAATACCAAAATTGAAAAAACTTGGTGCTCAGGGAATTGTTGAATATCCATTAAACAAAGTAATTATTTAAAGGGAGGGAGTATGCCTTGCGGAAGAAAAAGGAAAATAAAAAAGGTTAAAAGACATAAGTACAAAAAAAGAAGAAAAGCAATGAGACATAAAAAGAGAAAATGATATGAAAAAATATCTGGTATTAACAGGTTTACTTTTAATTCTTACAGGATGTATTACTCCTAATTTGAAAAAAGATATTGCTTTAAAAACATATCTTTCAGGACTTATTTATGAAGATGAAAAAGATAATACTTCTGCTATTAAAGAATTTGAAGAAACAATAAAGAAAGGAGGTCCTGACCCATATATTTACATAAAAATTGGCAACTTATATATGAAGGAAAACAATTATAAAAAGGCAAAGGAGAATTTTCAGAAAGCATCCAATTTAAATCCTGATATTCCTGAACCTTATTTTGGTCTGGGACTAGCAAATTTACTTGAAAAAAAATATAAAGAGGCTTCAATATATATTGAAAAAGGACTTAAAATAAAACCTGATAGTAGTTCTTTTAGATTGATTTTATGTGACATTTATTCAAAATTAAATAATTTCAATATGGCGGAACATCATTATAAAATTCTTATTGAAGAATATCCTGATAATTATCTTTTACATTATAATCTGGCTAAAATTTATGAAGCACAGGGAAATTACAAAGAAGCGGAAAAAATGTATTTAGGAATATTAGAAAAACGACCTAATTTCTGGGAAGGATATTTATCTCTGGGAATCCTTTATCAGAAAGAAAATAAAATAGAACAGGCAAAAGAGTATCTTGAAAAAAGTTTACAGTTTAATCCATTTAATAAACTTGCATATTCACTTCTTGCGGTTATATATTACAGCGAAAAAAATGATGAAAAAACAAAAGAAATATTATTGAAAGCAATTGAAAGAGGCCTGAAAGAAAAAGAATTTTATGATTTTCTTGGTTCAATCTATATGGGTGAAAAAAATTATGAAATTGCAGAGACATACTGGGTTGAAAGTTTAAAAATTGAAGATTCATCAGATACAAGATTTAAATTAGGCGTTTTATATGACAAAAAGGGTGATTTTGAAAAGATGGAAGAAAACATGAAAAAAGCAATAGAACTTAATCCTGAAAATTCTTTTGCTTTAAATTATCTTGGATATTCTTACCTTCTTAAAGATAAAAATCTTAATGAAGCATTTGAGATGATAAAAAAAGCATGTAAAATTGAACCCAATAATGGTGCCTATCTTGATAGTTTGGGATGGGCTTATTATAAACTCGGGGACTATAAAAATGCAAAGAAATATCTTGAAAAAGCAGTTAAACTTGAAAAAGACCCTGAAATATATGAACATCTTGGATATCTGTATTTTCAATTAAAGGACTTTGAAAAATCTATTCTTTATTTTTCAAAAGTGTATGAAGAAACTGGCAAAAAAGAAATTCTGGAAATGATTGAAAAAGTCAAGAATATGCTAAAAAATGAAACTACTGGAAAAAATAAAAGATGATTATCCCCTTATAAAAGACCTATCCATTGAACAATTAAATCAGTTATGTGAAGAAATAAGAGAATTCATTATTGAAGTGGTTTCTAAAAATGGTGGACACCTTTCATCAAATCTTGGCACAGTAGAAATAACAGTTGCTCTTCATAAGGTTTTCAATATTCCTCCAGATAAAATCATATGGGATGTAGGACATCAATCTTACACTCATAAAATTTTAACAAGATATGAAAAATTTGAAACATTGAGAAAATATGGTGGAATAAGTGGTTTCCCAAATCCAGGTGAAAGTGAGACAGATATTTTTTTAGTTGGACATGCTGGAACAGGTATTTCTTCTGCAACAGGGATTAAGATAGGAAATGATTTTAAAGAAAAAAAAGAACAAATAATTGCGGTTATAGGAGACGGTTCATTAACAAATGGTATTACTTTTGAAGGATTAAACTTTCTTGGAGATATTAAAAAGAATGTAAAAATTATTCTAAACGATAATAAAATGTCTATTTCACCAACAAAAGGAGCACTTTCTTATTATTTAACAAAATTTATAAGTTCCCCTCTCATTAATAAACCAAAAGAAGAATTTGTAGAAATTTTAAAAAAAATTCCTGCTTTAGGAGATGATATATTAAAAATAACAAAAGAACTGGAAAAGAAAACAAAATTTCTGATTGTACCTGGAGTATTTTTTGAAAAACTTGGTATAAGATATTTTGGTCCAATTGATGGCCATGATATTGAAAAGTTGATTGAAATTCTTGAAAATATAAAAGAAATTAATGAACCTGTTGTTTTACATGTTATTACAAAAAAAGGAAAGGGTTATAGTTTTGCTGAATCAGACCCTGAAAAATTTCATTCAATAGGACCTTTTGATATAAAAACAGGTAATATAACAGGAACTCAAAAAACAAATTCAAAATTTGTAGGAGAAATACTTGAAAAACTTGCAGAAAAAAATAATTTTTTTGTAATAACAGCAGCAATGGAAAAGGGACTTGGACTTGAAAATTTTGCCAGAAATTATCAGGATAGATTTTTTGATGTTGGAATTGCTGAAAGTAATGCTGTGATTATTGCCTCTGGAATTGCTAAAAGTGGAATGAATGTTTTTGTCGCAATTTACAGTACCTTTTTACAGAGAACATATGACCAGATTTTCCATGATATTTGCCTGCAAAACCTTCCTGTAATTTTTCTTGTTGACAGGGCTGGAATAGTTGGAGAAGATGGACCAACACATCATGGAATTTTTGATATATCTTTTTTAAGAACTATACCAAATCTTAAAATTTATGCTCCTTACAGTTTAGAAACTTTAAAAGAAACTATTGAAAATTCAATTTATCAAAAAATGCCAACATTTATCAGATATCCAAGAGATATTTTACCGGAAACTATAAATGAAGAAATAAATGAAGGTAGTAGTGTAGTTATTCTGGCAGTTGGAAGTATGGCTTTAAATTCATACTTTGCATTTGAAAAACTAAAAAAAGAAAAAATTATTTTAAGTTTTATACCTGTAAATCAAATTAAACCTGTTGATGAAGTTTTAATGAAAAAAATTGAAAAATTTGATAAAATTATAACTGTAGAAGAAAATATTACATCTGGTGGTTTTGGTTCATACTTACTTGAGATTTTTTCGGATAGGAATATAAAAAAGTATATTTTTAGAATAGGATTACCTGAAACTTTTATAGAACACGGTGATAGAAATTTACTTCTTGATAAATACGGACTTTCAGTTGAAAAAATTTATGAAAAAATCAGGGAGTTTTTAAATGTTTGAAAGAATTTTTATACTTGAAAATAAAAAAATTACAGGGATTGCAAAGGAAAAAGAAAAACTTGAAAACCTGTTAAAAAGTTGTGGAAAAACTGTTGAAAAAAAAATAAAAAATCCCGACTTAATTTTAACAATGGGTGGAGATGGTACAATTTTAAAGGCAATTGGACTTCTGAAAAGTCCAAAAACAATAATTTATGGTATTAATTATGGAAAAGTTGGCTTTTTAACAAACTCTTCTGAAAATATTGAAGAGAAAATTAAAAAAGTTTTAGACGGAAAATTTAAAATTTCAGAAAGGATACTACTTGAACTTAAAATTAAAAAAGGAAATAAGGCAGTATATAAAGGTAAAGTACTTAATGATTTTTTAGTTTTTAGAAAAGGAATAAGAATAGTTGAAATTGAAGTATTTATTGATGAAAAAAGTGTATTTAATTTTAGAGGAGATGGGATAATAATTTCTACTCCAACAGGTTCAACTGCTCATTCTCTTTCAGCAGGAGGTCCTGTAATTTTTCCTGATAATGAATGTATTTTACTTACTCCTTTCTGTCCCTATTCTTTAAATACAAGACCATTGATTATTCCTTCTGATAAAATTGTTAAAATTAAGATTTCACCTGATGGAAAAGTTATAGGAGATGGACAGAAGGAATATGATGTAGAAAAAGACGAATTGATAGAAATAAAAAAAAGTGAAATCAAGGCAAAATTGATAATAGAAGATAATTTCTCTGAAAAATTAAAATCAAAATTTAACTTTGGAAAATGAAATATATTATAAAAGTAAATAAAGAAAGATGTAAAAGTTGCAGATTATGTATAGAAATATGTCCTTCTGGTGTTTTTACTCTATCAGAAAATTTTAATTGTATGGGCTATCATTATGTTGAAGTTGTAAATGGAAAAAATTGTATTGGTTGTAAAAGGTGTGTTATAATTTGTCCAGATGTTGCAATTGAGATATATAAAAACAAAAAAAAGGAGGAGATATGAAGTTAAAAATAGGAGTTATTCCGGATTGTTTTAGATTGCCAATTAAGGAAGGGATAAAGAAAGCAGCAGAACTTGGTCTTGATGGTATTCAACCTTATGCAACCCATGGTGATTTAGACCCAAAAAATTTAACAAAGACAGGAAGGGACGATTTAAAACACTTTGTTGAAAGTTTAGGGCTTGTTATAAGTGCTCTTGTAGGTGATTTTGGAGGGCATGGTTTTGCTGACCCAAAAACAGTTGAATGGAGAATAGAGAGAACAAAGGAAGTAATAGACCTTGCTTATGACCTTGGAGTTAAAGTTGTAACTACACATATAGGAGTTGTTCCTGAAGATGAGAATGATATTGCATGGAAAACGATGGAAGAATCTCTTCCAGAAGTAGGTACATATGCTTATGATAAAGGAATAGTTCTTGCCACAGAAACTGGTCCGGAACCCGCGGTTTTATTAAAAAAACTTCTTGATAAAATAGGAAATCCTGGTCTTAAAGTAAATTATGACCCTGCAAATCTTGTAATGGTTGCAGGAGATGACCCTGTAAAAGGAGTATATACATTAAAGGATTATATTGTTCACACACATGCAAAAGACGGGATTAAACTTCCTGATGAAAATGGTAAGAAAAGATGGAAGGAATTACCTCTTGGAGAAGGTGGAGTTAACTGGCCTGAATATTTAAAAGCAATGAAAGAAATTGGATATAATGGATTTTTTACTATTGAAAGAGAAGTTGGAGAAAAACCAGAAGTTGACATAATTAAAGCAAGAGATTTTTTAAGAAAACTTGAAAAGGAAATTTGGAGTAAATAAAAATTAATTTCTTTTTGTTAGATTATAAAGATTCTTCGGATTTTCAAAAAAGATATTTTTTATTACTTCAAAACCATCTTCAAAACTCATAATTTTTTCTTTTATTCTTTTTGCTATTACAGTTGCCACATCTTCTTTTGCCATTACTAAATGCCCGTATACTTTTTCAACAGGTAAATTATAATCTCCACCAAATGCAATAATTTTATTTACAGGAATTAAATCAAAACATTCATCCAGAGCATCAATTGCAAATTTCTGAGAAATTATATGGGTCCATGCAAAATTAAGATAAACATTTGAGTATTCCTTACCAAGATTAAGTGCTTCTCTAACATATGGAAAACCACAATGATAAATATCAAATTTAACTTCTGGATGTCTTTTTAAAACAGGAATAAAATTTTCAGGAGAAAGTCGTCTGAAGTCACCCCAATAACCTGTATGAACCGCAATTACTAAATTCTGTTCACCAACAAACTTAATAATTTCATCATGTACATAATCAAAAATAGGATTTGTTCCTATAATTGAAGGGGGTAAAACAGGTGCTTCTATTTTTTTAATTTTTCCTTTCATAATTCTGTTAAATAAATCTCTTGCCTTTTTTCTATCAGGAATTCCAAAAGGAAAAGCCATTGTTTTAAATCCTACTGCTCCATTTTCTTTTGATTTTAAAATATATTTTTTATATTCTTCAATAAGGTCGTCAATTGCTTTTATTCTGTTTTTCTCATTATACGGGGATTTTGTTAAATTTTCCAATGTATCCATTTCTCCATTTTTATTGAGTGGCATAAGTGGAATTAAAATTTCAGATTCTGTTTCAGTTGTCCCGCATTGAGTTAATGCAAATTTTATTTTACATGTATCCCGCAGAACTTTTTTATATATTCCCTTTTTATTAAATTCTTTAATTTTTTCAGAAATTTCATAATAATTCCCATCATTTATATCATCAAATCCATAAAATTTTTTTAATGAAAGTAAAACCGCCTTTGAATAGGAAGTATATCTGATTTTTTTCCAGAAAGGTAAAAAAATCTTCCATCTTTTTTCAAGTGGTATTTCATGATTAAAGAGTGATTTATATTGTTCTTCTGACATACCTGCTCTTAAAAGGTCTCCATGTGTATAATGAGAAAAAAGAATAAAAACATCCGTTTCTTTTTCTATTCGGATTCTTTCAGGTGGTAAATGTTCGTGTGCATCAATAATTTCAAGATTTTCCATTTTTTCCAGCAATTTTTCTTTTATTTTTTCTATTTCCATAATTTCCTCCGTTTCAAAATTAAATTGGAAAGTTATTTATCACTTCAGAAATTAAAAGTAAATTTTTCTGCCATCTTTCTCTTGGAATATCTTCTGTAATTCCGATAATCAATCTGAAATCATTTTTTGAAATTTCAATGATTTCATAGAGGAATTCTTTTATTTTTTCTTCTGAAGCAAGATGAAGTGAAGATGGAAAATTTATCCATAAAATTTTATCTTTCCACAAATTATACCCTTCTTCAAATTTCATATCTGTATCAGGATAAGGGGAAAATGCTTCTATATAATCAAGCGGTGACTTTGCAATTAAATCTGCCCAGACCTTATTATTTCCGTCAAGATGAGGACCAAAAACCTTCCCTTTTTTATGTAAAATTTCTGCTGCTTCATAATATAAGGGTAAAACATATCTTTCAAATCTTCCTCTACCCATAACATTTCCTGTTTCATTACCTCCAAAATTAAAAGCAAAGCATGGTGATTCTGCAAGTATAGGATATAACTCTCTTAATTTCTCAACCATATTTTTATATAAATTTTCAATTTCATCTCTTCTTTCTGCCCATTCTTCAGAAAATTTTTCAATTCCCATAAAATCAATCATTATCTGATGTAAAGGTGTTAAAGCAATATTTCCCCTTAAAAAAACATCACCACCACTTTCTCTTTCAAGTTCAATAAATTTTTCATAATCAGGAATATATTTAGCATTTTTAACCATAAAATTTATTTTTTTATAATCATCAGGGGTTTTAAATAAATGTGTAATCTTCCATATTGTAAAATCTCCTGTTTGAGAGGTTTTTCTTTGAGTTGTTTCAAGTTCTCCAAAGGGTGTTTCAATTAATGTTTTAGTATATGTAATTCCATTTTCTGTATATGTAATAGTTTTAAAGGATAAATCTGGATAGGCAGTTTTATATACAGAAGTTCTCCTTAAAATACATAATCCGTTATTCCTTAAAATTCTTTCTACTGTACATTGAGGTAATTTATTTTCGTAAATTGTAAAAGGTATTTTATCAGGTTTACTCTTTCTTAATACAGATTCAACTCTTTCCTTTGGTTCCATTATATTTTATTTTACATACATTAAATTTCAAGTCAATCAATTATAGAAAAAATCAGAAATGAAGGTTGACATAAAGAATAGAAAGATATAAACTAAAACTGTATGAAAAAAATAATCATTACAGGTGGTGCTGGATTTATAGGGACAAACCTCTCATTATATTTGTTAAAAGATAAAAATAATTATGTAGTTGTCTACGATAACCTTTCAAGAAAAGGAGTTTTAAAGAATCTTGAATATTTACAATCTCTTAAATTAAAGAATTTTGAATTTGTAAAAGGAGATATAAGGGATTATAAGAAATTAAATGAAGTTGTTAAAAAATCCGATATTATTTATCATCTTGCAGCACAGGTTGCTGTTACAAAATCTGTTGAAGACCCTATTGATGACTTTGAAGTAAATTCCACTGGAACTTTATATTTACTTGAAGCAATAAGAAAAAATTGTCCTGATGCAGTTTTAATTTTCAGTTCCACAAATAAAGTATATGGAGAATTAAGTCATTTAAAATTAAAAGAGGGTAAAAAAAAGTATTTTCTGGCTGATAGAAAAAATGGAATAGATGAAAAGGAAAACCTTGATTTTCACTCTCCATACGGCTGTTCAAAAGGGACTGCTGACCAGTATATAAGGGATTACTATAGAATTTACGGAATAAAAAGTGTTGTCTTCAGGCAATCTTGTATTTATGGTCCTTTTCAGTATGGTAATGAAGACCAGGGCTGGGTTGCTCATTTTATTATCAAGGCAATTCTTGGAGAAAAAATAAATATATATGGAGATGGAAAACAGGTAAGGGATATTCTTGAAGTTTCTGACCTTATAAATGCATATCAACTGGCTATAGAAAATATTGAGGAATGTAAAGGAGAAATTTTTAATATTGGAGGTGGAGTTAGGAATACTTTCTCTTTACTTGAATTGATTGAATACCTTGAAAAAAAATTAAATAAAAAAATTGAAGTTGAATTTTTTGACTGGAGACCAGGTGACCAGAAAGTATTTATAAGTAATAATAAAAAACTTGAAAAATATACTGGCTGGAATGTAAAAATTGATAAATATAAAGGTGTTGATAACTTGATAAGATGGGTAAATGAGAACTTACAAATAATAAAAGAGGTTTTGAAATGAGAAATATTGGAATAATTGGTGCTGGTCATGTTGGACTTACTACAGGTGCGTGCTTTTCAAAACTTGGAAATAAAGTTATATGCTGTGATAATGATGTTGAAAAAGTTAAAAAACTTAAAAATTTGATAATGCCTTTCTATGAACCAGGTCTTGAAGAAATTGTTAAAGAAGGAGTTGAAAAAAATCTGTTAACCTTCACTGACTCAATTTATGAAACTGTTGAAAATTCAGAAATAATATTCATAGCAGTTGGAACTCCACCAACAGAAGAAGGAAAAGCAGATTTATCTTATGTAGAAAATGTTACTGTTGAAATAGCAAAATCACTTACAGAAATGAAAAAGAAAAAGGTTGATGAAAAAATTTATAGATTAATTGTAGAAAAAAGTACTGTTCCTGTTCTGACAAGTGAATGGGTAAAAAAAACACTGGAATTATTAACTCCAACAGGAACTGAATTTGATATTGCTGCAAATCCAGAATTTTTAAGAGAAGGCAGTGCTGTAAATGATTTTTTCTATCCTGATAGAATTATAATAGGTGTTGAAAGTGAAAAAGGAAAAAAAATATTTGAGGAAATATATGCTCCAATAAAATGTCCCAGAATTTTTACTGATATAAAAAGTGCAGAATTGATTAAACATGCTTCAAATTCTTTCCTTGCTTTAAAAATTTCTTATATAAATGCTATAGCAAATATCTGTGAAAAAGTAGGTGCTGATGTTGATGTAGTTGCAGAAGGGATGGGACTTGACAAAAGAATAGGTAAAGAATTTTTAAAAGCAGGTGTTGGATATGGTGGAAGTTGTTTTCCAAAAGATGTTTCTGCATTTATACATATCTGTGAGGAACTTGGTTATCCCTTTGACCTTTTAAAAGAAGTCCAAAAAATAAATCATCAGCAGAGGTTACTTATAATAAAAAAAGCGAAAGAATTACTATGGAATCTAAAGGATAAAACTATAGGAATTTTCGGACTTTCTTTTAAACCCAAAACAGATGATATAAGAGAATCACCAGCAATTGAAATAATAAATTTATTAAAAAAAGAAAATGCAAAATTAAAATGTTGCGACCCAAAAGCAATTGAAAATATGAAAAAGATATTTCCTGACTTATTTTATTCAGAAGACCCTTATGAAACTGCAAATGGCTGTCATCTTTTAATTTTTTTAACAGAATGGGAAATTTTTAAAAATCTTGACTGGAAAAAAATAAAAGAAATAATGAAGATGCCTTATATAATTGATGGTAGGAACTTTCTTGATTATAAAAATTTAAGGAATATTGGATTTGTTTACAGAGGGATAGGGAGAAAAAATGAATAAAAAAATTTTAATAAGTGGAGGAGCGGGTTTTGTTGGAAGTCATTTGTGTGATTTTTTTGTTAATAATGGATATACTGTCTGGTGTATTGATAACTTTATAACATCCACAAAAACAAATATAAAACATCTCTTAAATAACAAAAATTTTGTTTTTATTGAAAAGGACCTAATTTATCTTAATGAAGATGAAATAAAGGAAAAATTTGATTATGTTTTACATTTTGCAAGTCCTGCTTCACCTGTTGATTATATGAAATATCCGATTGAAACACTGAAAGTAAATTCTATTGGTACTGAAAAAATGCTTAATATTGCTTTAAAATCAAAATCTACTTTTTTATTTTCTTCTACTTCTGAAGTTTATGGAGACCCGCTTATACCTGTTCAGAATGAAGAGTACTGGGGAAATGTTAATCCAATTGGTCCGAGAAGTGTTTATGATGAAGGAAAAAGATATGGAGAGGCAATCGTTATGGCTTATCACCGTAAGTATAAGTTAAATACCAAAATAATAAGAATTTTCAATACCTATGGACCGAGAATGCGACTTAATGACGGAAGAGTTATACCGAATTTTATATATAATGCTTTAAACAATAAACCATTACCAATTTATGGAGACGGAAATCAGACAAGAAGTTTTTGTTATATTGATGATTTAATTAGAGGAATTATAAAAGTTCTTGAAGTAGATTATAATTTACCCATTAATCTCGGAAATCCTGAAGAATTTACAATAAGCCAACTTGCTGAAAAAATAGAAAAAATATTTGGCAAAAAACTTGGATTTGAATTCCTTCCACCTCTTCCAGATGACCCAAGAAAAAGAAAACCTGATATAACACTTGCAAAAAAATTACTCAACTGGGAACCACAAATTAAACTTGAAGAAGGGCTAAAAAAAACAATTGAATATTATATTCGCCTTTCTAAATCTTCATAAAGTCGTTTTTAATGAATTTTTTATACCAGTTATTATATTCCTTATAGTTTGAAAGATGGATTTGAAAAGGAGAGAAAGAGTCAATTTTTGATTTTATTTCAGTTTTAATTTTTATCCTCTCTTCGTATGAATTAGGCAAATTATCTGAAATAATTAAAACATCTATATCGCTTAAAGGAGTATATTCATTTTTTACAACAGAACCAAAAACAATTACCTCTACTTTCCCTAATATTTTTTCTGCCTCTTCTTTTATTTTTTTGCAATAAAAAAGATAATTTTTAAAATACTTCTCCTTCTCCTCTGCCCTTTTTTTTAATATATCTACTAAACTTTTACTCATTAAAAAATTTCTCCCCTGTTAAATTTTCAGTAAACAATATAAATTTCTTTGCGTTTTCTATAAATTGATTTGCAATATTTTTTGAAAAATTTTTTGGGAAATATCTTGTTGTAAAATAAGCATCTTCAAGGTTATTAAAAAATATCTCATTCTTTTTATAATATTCAATTATCCCTTTTTTCTCATAAACATCCGACAAACTTTTTATTAATTCAGAAAAATAGTGTGTTTTAGGCCAATCAGTAATTTTAATTCCTATCAAATACTTTATCCATAATTGAATTGCCTGTTCTATATTGAAAACAGAAAGATTATATTTGCCTTCTTTATAAAGACGAACTCCCTCATTCCAAAACTCTTTGCTTCTTTCTTTTAAAAAATTTATTTCTTTTGCCATTTAAATAATTATATTACCTTGTTATTTAAATTTCAATTTTTGATTTTTGTTTTAATTTCTGGTAAATTAAGTATTATGAAAAAAGTTCTTGTTACAGGTGGTGCAGGATTTATTGGAAGTCATCTTGTTGACGAACTTGTAAAAAAAGGATATGAGGTTACTGTTTACGACAGTTTAGACCCACAGGTTCATCCTGATGGTATACCTGATTATATAAATTTAAATGCAAGGTATATTTTTGAAGATATAAGAAAAAAACAGGAATTGAAAAAGATAATAAAGGAAATTGATTATATTTTTCATTTTGCCGCAAAGGTTGGTGTGGGGCAATCTCAGTATCAGATAGAAAAATATGTTGATGTAAATATAAAAGGTACAGCGAATTTACTGGATATCCTTGTAAATACAAAAAATAATGTAAAAAAACTTATTGTTGCTTCTTCAATGAGTATTTATGGAGAAGGACTTTATAAATGTGAAAAATGTGGAAATGTAAAACCAAATTTAAGAGATTTTAAAGACGAAAAAATAAATGACTGGGAACCAAAATGTCCTTACTGTAAAGAAAAAATAACACCCTTACCTACTCCTGAGACATTACCCCTTATAAGTAACTCAATTTATGCCATAAGTAAAAAAGAACAGGAAGAAATGTCTCTTCTGATTGGAAAAACATACGGAATTCCTGTTGTTTCTTTAAGATTTTTCAATGTTTATGGACCGAGACAAACACTTTCAAATCCTTATACCGGTGTCTGTGCAATTTTTTTAAGCAGAATAAAGAATAATAATCCTCCTGTTATTTATGAAGATGGATTACAGACAAGAGATTTTATCTGGGTTGGAGATGTTGTTAATGCCTGTATTTTATCAATGGAAAAAAATGAAGCAAATTACCAAATTTTTAATGTTGGAAGTGGAAAACCTGTTTCTATACTTGAAATGGCAGAACTTTTAATAAAACTACTCGGTAAGGATTTAAAACCAGAGATAACTTATAAATTCAGAAAAGGAGATGTAAGACACTGTTATGCTGATATAAGTAAAATAAAAAATAAGATTGGATTTGAACCACAGACCACACTTGAAGAAGGGATGAAAAAACTGATTGAATGGGCAAAAGAAACAGAGGCAGAGGATAAGTTTGAAAAGGCACAAGAAGAATTGAGAAAGAAAGGGCTTGTTTAAAATCTATGGATTTATTTTTGAGTATAATTATTCCAGCAAGAAATGAAGAAGAAAATATAAAAGAAACAATAGAAAGCATAATCCCTAATATAAATATAGAAGAAACTGAAATAATTGTAGTAAACGACCACTCAGAAGATAGAACTGAAAATATTGTTTCCCAACTCTGTAAAAAATATAATTTTTTAAAAATTGTAAGAAACGAGAAAGAACCTGGATTTGCAAACACTTTAAAAACTGGCTTTGAAAATGCAAAAGGAGAATTTGTTTTACCTGTTATGGCTGATTTATGTGACCAGCCAGAAACGATAAAAAAAATGGTTAAAAAAGCAAAGGAAGGATTTGACCTGATATGCGGTTCAAGATATTCCAAAAAAGGCAAAAAAATAGGAGGTCCAAAAATTCAGAGTTTATTTTCAAGATTTGTAGGAGTAAGTTTATATTACCTGATAGGGATACCAACAAAGGACTGCCCAAATGCTTTTAAGATGTACAGAAGGACTATTTTGAATTCTTTGAATTTAAAATCAAAGGGTTTTTCAATATCTATGGAGGCATGTTTAAAGTTTTTCTTTTCAGGATATAAAATCTGCGAAGTTCCAACTATATGGTATGGAAGGAAAAAAGGAAAATCAAAATTTAAATTATCAAAAACATTACCTTATGTAAAACTCTATTTCTGGGCAATACTGAAAAAATGGAAATTTCTGTAATAATACCTGCTTATAATGAAGAGAAAAGGATATTGGAAACTCTTGAAAAAATTTATGAATACTTAAAAAATAAAAATTATGCTTTTGAAATAATTGTAGTAGATGATGGAAGTAAAGATAAAACAGTAAATGTTGTATTAAATTTTGCTGATGGGAAAAAAGAAGTTAAAATTTTAAAGCATGAAAAAAATATGGGAAAGGGTGCCGCAGTTAAAACTGGAGTACTTAGTGCTTCTGGAGATTTAGTTTTATTCACAGATGCAGACCTTTCAACCCCAATAGAAGAAATTGAAAAACTAAAAAAATCAATAGAAATTGGTTATGATATTTCAATTGGCTCAAGAGGGCTTAAAGAATCAAAAATAATAATTCCTCAACCTTGGCACAGAAGAATAATAGGGAAAATTTTCCCCTTACTTGTTCGCATCCTTGTTATTAATGATTTTAAGGATACACAATGTGGATTTAAGTTATTCAAAAAAGGTGTTGCAAAAAAGATATTTGAAGAATTGAAAACAGATGGGTTTGCGTTTGATGTCGAAGTTTTAGCAAAAGGGAAAAAATATGGTTATAAAATTGACGAAGTTCCTGTAGTATGGTATAATTCACCACGTTCTTCAGTGAAAATCTTTAAGGACTCTTTTAGAATGTTTATATCTCTTTTAAAAATTAAAAAAATAATAAATGAAAACTGATTTAGTCAGTATTATTATTCACTATGGAGAAATTGAATATTTAAGACAATGCTTAATTTATATTTTTCAAAATACATTTTACCAGAATTTAGAAATAATAGTAGTAAGTAATGAAAAAATTTTGGAGATGGAAGAATTATGTATTCCTTCTAATAAGGTTAAGATTATAAATTCACATAAAAATCTTGGATATGCTGGAAGTATTAACTTGGGAATAAAATTTTCTTCGGGAACAATATTAGCCATTTTAAATAATGATGTAATAGTAGGAAATAATTGGTTGAACCCTTTAATTCAAATTTTAAAGAAAGATAATGTTGCTGGAGTATAGTGTAAAATTATATAATGGAAATGTAAATATAAATTTGATTATGCAGGTGCCGCAGGAGGTTTTATTGACATATTTGGATATCCATTTTGTAGGGGTAGAATTTTTGAAACATTAGAATCTGATAAAGGACAATATAATAACGAAAAAGAAGTATTCTGGATTTCAGGAGCATGCATGATAATAAAAAAAGAAGTTTTTGAAAAAGTAGGACCTTTTGATGAAATTTTTTTTATGTATGGGGAAGAAATAGATTGGTGCTGGAGAGCTAATATAATGGGATATAAATTTATTTTTTCTCCTGCTTCAATTGTCTATCATATTGAAATTGCTTCTGTACAGAAATGGCCAATACATAAAAAAACTTTTTATCTTAACAGAAATCACCTTATACTTTTGGTAAAAAATTATTCATTTAAAACTTTATTTATGATTTTACCTGTGAAAATAGTAATGGAATTTATTTCTTTTTTTTATTATATAGTTAGTAAAAAATTTAAAAGTGCCTTTTTTGTTTTAAAAAGTTTAAAATGGATAATAATAAATTACTCACTACTTATACGAAAAAATAGTGAGGTCCAGAAAAAAAGAATAATTTCTGATAGGAATTTATTTAAAAAAATATATATATCTTCAATTGCTTTTCAATACCATATTTTAAAGAAGAAATCTTTTTTAAAATTGTAAAAATGAGAAAAAATGAGAAAATTAACTGGGGTGAATTCCCAGAATTTTATGGACCGAGGGATTATTTTAGAAATACTTTAATAATAAAAAAAGTAAAAATTTTTTTAAAAAAGGGAAGCAACATTTTAGATTTTGGTTATGGAGTTGGAAATTTAGCAATAAGATTGGCAAGTTTGAACTACAATGTTATTTGTTATGATGTTTCTGAACTTTCAATAAAATTTTTAGAAAAAAGAGTTAAAAAATTGTCTATAAAAATAATTAAAGACAAAAATCTGTTATTTAATTCAAATAAGAAAATAGATGGGATATGCTGTGGAGAAGTTTTAGAACATATAGAAGATGATAGGTCTATAATAAATCTTTTTAAAAATCTTCTTAAAAATGGGGGAGTTTGTATTATTACTGTTCCGGCAAAAAAAACATATTGGGATAGAAGTGATATATTGGCTTATCATTACAGGAGATATGAAAAAGAAACATTTATTTCTTTATTATCTTCATATGGATTTAAAATCATAGATTTTTATTGTTTTGGACCCATCACATTAATTTGGCATAAACTAATATTTCTTCCTATTTTTAGGAAAAATGTTCTTAATAGATTTTCAAGAAAGGGCTCCATAAAAAAAATTTTATCTTTTTTGTTTTATTTTGATTTTCTTTTTTTAACAATAGATATTTGGAATTATTATCTTACAGTAATAAGAAAATATGAAAAAAAAACATAAATCATTTTTGCTATTGTGTTTAATAGGGTTTTTATTCACTTTTTACATTTCAGGAATTAATTGGGGACTTCCTTCAAAAAAATTAAATAGTTTATATTTTTACAAAAATGAAAATTTATCAAAAACTCTTGAATTGATTAAAAACTATAAAGAAGAAATATGGAAGGGTTATGGTTATTATCTTGCCTTGCATCCGGAAGAGGAAGAAAAAAAATTGCCAAGAAATCTTTATAATCCAATAAGAAGTTATCATCCAGATGAATATTTTGTTTTAAAAGTTCTTGCTTCAATGGATCTTAAAAAATTTGATTTTAATCCATATCAATTTACAATTGGTGGTGTTTATTTATATTTAATTGGGTTTGCATTGTTTGTTCTATCAAAATTAAAAATTCTTATTCTTACAAAAAACCTTGATTTTTATTTTAATAATCCTATAGAATTCAGCAAATTTTACATTGTTGGTAGATTAATTACTGTTTTCTATGGCATTGGTGTAATAATTTTGTCTTTCTTAATTGCTAAAAAGTTATATAAGGATAATAAAAGGCCATTTTTGATAAGTTTTTTAATCTCTTTTTCACCTTTGATAATACTTAATTCATCCTATATGTATGTTGATATTCCTGGACTTTTCTGGATTATGGCATGTATATATTATTCTCTTAAAAATTTTGAAAATTTATCTTATAAAAATTTTTTTATTGCTGGAGTTTTTTCTGGACTTGCCATGGGAACCAAAATCCCTCTTTTTACTTCAATTTTTATTCCATATTTAACCTCAATTTTAATTTATCAGAAAGATATTAAAAAAATTTTTATTTCTTTTATTTATATTACAGGAGGAGCAATTTTGTCTTTTGGAATAACAAATCCTTACTTTTTTATAACTTTCCCAATGCCACTTATTGAATTAAAACAGCATACACCTTTAAGTTTCAGTGGAAAATTTTATATAAATGCTCTTGGATATGGGATTGGATGGCCTGTATTTGTATGTGGAGTAATTGGTTTGTTTTTAAACAGAAAAAATTACATTGATAAAAAATATATTTTGCTTTTTCTTTGGATTATCTTTTATTTTTTATTCATCTCACTTTTCTCTAAAAATTATGCAAGATATATTTTACCAATCACACCAGTTTTTATAATTTGTGGATATGAATTCTGGACTGAAAAAGGAATAAAAAAATTCCCAAGATATTTTAAAAACATTGTTTTATATCTATCCCTTCTTTTTTCTTTTATTTATGGTATGAGTTTTAAATCATTATTTTTAAAGGAAAATATAAGGACAGAAGCAGGAATATGGATAAAAGAAAATATACCAGAAGGAAAATCTATTGGTGTTTGTGAAGTTCCATGGCAGCTTCAGATGCCTCCTTTTGATTATTTTTCTTATAAAGTTGTTGTTATAAATTATGATTTTGAAAAATTAAAAAAAGAAAATCCTGAATACTTTATAATTTCTTCTTTTCAGGCACCAATACCATCCTACCCTTCAAATTTACAAAAAGAAAGAATAGAATTTTACCAGAAATTTATAAACTCAAATTTTTATAAACCAATAAAAATCTTTCAAAAATTTCCTTTTTTCAGTATAATAAATTTTAATTTTAAAGTTTTGCCCGAAGATTTGATATACTTAAATCCAACAATTTTAATATTAAAAAAAAATGAGTGAGATATTTAATTTTGATTTACCAAAAGAATTGATTGCTCAGTATCCATTAAAAGAAAGAGAAAAAGCAAGATTGATGATTGTCCATAGGGAAAATAAAGAAATTAAAGAAGACCTTTTTGAAAATATTGGGAATTATTTAAACGATAGATTTGTAATTGTTTTAAATGATACAAGAGTTATACCAGCAAGAATAATCTGCAATAAAGAGACGGGTGGAAAAATAGAAGTATTTCTTTTAAAAAATCTTGATAAATTTTTATGGCAGGTACTTATTAAAGGAAAAATAAAAGTTAGTGCGAAATTTAAAAAAGAAGATATGGAAGGAAAGATTGTTGAAAAAAAAGAAAATGGAAGTTATATTGTTGAATTTAATAAGGATAAAGAAGAAATTAAAAATTATGGAGAAATACCACTACCTCCTTATATAAAAAGGAAACCAGAAAAAGAGGATAAAATTTATTATCAAACTGTCTATGCAAAGAAAAATGGTTCAATTGCAGCACCGACAGCAGGACTTCATTTTACAGAAGAGATTATTGAAAAATTGAAAAATAAGGGAATTGAATTTATATCAATTACTTTACATATTGGATGGTATTCAATAAAGGTCTTAAAAGAAAATAAAAATTCTGTTGGTGAGGAATATTTAGAAATAAATGAAGAAACTGCTATAAGATTGAACGAACTTAAAAGTAAAGGTAAAAAAATTATTGCTGTTGGAACAAGTACAACAAGAGGTCTTGAAAGTGCAACTGAAAATGGAAAGATTAAACCATATAATGGCTATACAAATCTTTTTATAAAACCAGGTTTTAAATTTAAATTTATTGATGGACTTATAACAAACTTTCACCTGCCAAAATCTACCCACTTATCTCTTGTCTGTGCTTTTGCTGGAACTGAATTGATTGAAAAGTGTTATAAAATTGCTATTGAAAAAAAATATAGATTTTATTCTTATGGTGATAGTATGCTTATAATTTAAAATGGAATTCAAAATTTTATATAAAAATTTAGAAACGAAAGCAAGAATTGGAGAAATAAAACTTCCACATGGAAAAGTTAAAACACCTTGTTTTATGCCTGTTGCAACACTTGCAAATGTAAAAACTCTTACTTCTGAGGACTTAAACGAAATTGGTGTTGAAATGATAATCTCAAATGCATATCATCTTTATCTTAAGCCAGGGGTTGAAATTATTGAAAAAATAGGTGGTATTCATAAATTTATGAATTGGGAAAAACCAATTGTTACTGATAGTGGTGGATTTCAAATATTTAGTTTAGAAAATGTGAAAATAAATGAAGATGGAGTAATTTTTAAATCAAAGATAGATGGTTCAACCCATTTTATAACACCAGAAAAATCAATAGAAATTCAGGAAAAAATAGGAGCAGATATAATAATGGCTTTTGATTATTGTCCAAAAAACTGGAATGATTATGAGGAAGTAAAAAAAAGTGTTGATTTGACTTTAAAATGGGCCAATATATGTAAAAAAGTGCATAAAAAAGAAAATCAGGAATTATTTGGTATTATTCAGGGAGGTATTTATAATGAATTAAGGGAAAAATGTATTGAAGGACTGGAAAAAATTGGTTTTGGTGGATATGGCTTTGGTGGTTTGAGTATTGGAGAGCCATATGAAGAAACATTAAAAACAACAAAATACATAATTGAAAATTTACCTTATAATAAAATCAGATATTTTATGGGAATTGGAATGCCTTTACAAATACTTGAACTTGTTGAAATGGGAATTGATATGTTTGATTGTGGTATGATAACACATATTGCAAGGACTGGTTCAACATTAACTTGGAAAGGAAAGATAAATATAAAGGCAGGTAAATATAAAGATGATTTTTCTCCACTTGACCCTGATTGTGATTGTATTGTCTGTAAAAATTATACGAAAAGTTATATAAGACATCTTATAAATACAAAGGAAATAACAGGCCTTCGCCTTAATTCTTTTCACAATGTTTATTTTATGATTAAATTTATGGAAAAAATTAGAGAAAGCATAAAAAATAATAACTTTAAAAAATTCAAAAAGGAGTTTATAAATGAATGGAAGAGAGAGATGGAACAGGACTTTTAATTTTCAAAAAGTTGATAGAATATTTAATTGTGAATTTGGATGGTGGAATGAGACACTTTTAAGATGGCATAAAGAAGGATTACCAGAAGAAGTAAAAACAAATGGAGATGGAGATAAATTCTTTAAATTTGACCCTATCGGAGGAATACCTATAAATATGGGTTTAATGCCAAATTTTGAAGAAAAAATAATTGAAGAAACAGAAAGATACATAATAAAACAGGGAACAGATGGAGTTATAAGTAAAATATTTAAAAATGAAATTCAGACAATTCCCCATTATATAAAATTTCCTGTTGAAAATAAAAATGACTGGATTGATTTTAAAGAAAGATTAAAACCTGAAATTTCAAAAAGATATCCTGATGAAAAAACATGGGAAAATTTAAAAAAAGAATGGAAAAATAGAGATTATCCTCTTGGAATTGGTGTTGGTTCTTTATTTGGCTGGATAAGAAACTGGATGGGATTTGAAAACTGCCTTATTTCTATTTATGAACAACCTGACTTAATAGAAGAAATGATGGACCATATTGTTTATTTTGTTTTAACATTAATTGAAAAGGCACTTGAAGAAGTTAAAGATATTGATTTTGCTGCCTTTTGGGAAGATATGGCTTTCAAAACAGGACCAATGATTTCTCCAAAACATTTTTCTCAATTTATGGTTCCAAGATATAAAAAAATTACTGAAAGATTGAAAAAAGAAGGAATAAATGTTGTAATAGTTGATTGTGATGGAAATATAAATGAACTAGTATCTTTATGGCTTGAGGCAGGGGTAAATGTGATGTTTCCTCTTGAAATAAATAGTAATTCTGACCCTGTTGTTTTAAGAAAAAAATATGGGAATAAAGTTCTTTTGAAAGGTGGTTTTGATAAAAAGGCATTAATATATGGAAAAGAGGCAATTGATAAAGAATTTGAAAGAATAAAGGAAGTTGTTAATTCAGGAGGTTATATTCCACATGTTGACCACAGGGTTCCTGCTGATGTAAGTTATGGGAACTATATTTATTACTTAAAAAAGAAAAAAGAAGTTTTCAATATTTTTGATTGGGAAATAGAGGAGATACTGAAATGAAATGCGGATATGTAACAATACTCGGAAAGCCAAATACAGGAAAATCAACTTTACTTAATACTATTTTGAAACAGAAGGTCTCTATTGTCTCTCCTAAACCAGCAACTACAAGGATTAAAGTTATAGGAATTTATAATGATGAAAGAGGCCAGATAATTTTTATAGATACACCTGGGTTTGAAGAAGGAAGAAATGAACTCGGGAAATTTATGTTAAAGTCAATATATTCATCTCTTGAAGAGACAAACCTCATTTTATTTTTAATTGAAAGCACCGGCTGGACAAATGAAGATGAAAAAATTCTTGAAATTTTAAAAAAACTGGAAAATAAAAAAGTCATACTTGGAATTAATAAGATAGATATACTTAAGTTTAAAGAAGAACTTCTTCCTTTGATTGATGAAAGTAGTAAAAAGTTTAATTTTGTTGAAATAGTCCCTTTTTCTGCATTAAAAAATAAAAATCTTGATTCATTAATTAAAGCAATTTTTTCACATCTTCCTGAATCAGAAAAATTTTATCCGGTTGATATGATAACAAACTTACCACTTGAATATAAACTTGCAGAAATAATAAGGGAAAAAGTATTACAGAAAACATTTCAGGAAGTTCCTCATTCTGTTGCTGTTGAAATTGAAGAAATGAAAGAAGGAGAAAAAAATAAGGATATGGTTGTAATCAAAGCGAATATAATTGTGGATAGGGAAAATTTAAAATCAATTATTATTGGGAAAGATGGAAAAATGATAAAAACAATCGGTAAACTTGCAAGAGAAGAGATGGAGTTAATTTTAGGGAAAAAGGTATATCTTGAATTGTGGGTTAAAGTAATTGAGGACTGGAGAAACAAAATTGATGTTTTCAGAAAATTTGGCTATGGAAACTTTTAACTTTTCTATCAATGGTATGTTTTGCTAAAATTTTTTAAGTATGTTGTTTTATAAGTTTTCATCTCATTGATTTGAAGTTAAAGATTGTAAGTTTGATAAAAGATATATGAAAAGATAGGATTAATACCTATAAAATTTACAGATATTTCTAAATAAATTTTTTTAAATAAAGGAGGGGGAGATGAGACTTATTGAGATAAGTGGATTGATTGAAAATGGGATGTGGAATTATGGAGACGAATTAAAAGAAGAAATTTTTTCAGGACCTAAAATTATTGAAGTTTCAAATATTAAGAAGGACGGTTTTTCTGCTCACAGATTTGAGATGAGTATCTTAACAGGAACATATCTTGAAACAGGAGCCCATATACTTGAAAATGTGAAAACTGTTGACCAGGTACCTGTTGAAGAACTTTTTCTTGAATGTTCAATAATAAAATTGAAAGAAAAAATATCAGGAGAACATATAAAAGTTGAAGAACTTGAAAAATCAGGAATTGAAGTTAAAGAAGGAGATTGTTTAATTATTTATACCGGATGGTATAAGATGTGGAATAAAAATGGTTTTGTCTTGAATTCTCCTCATTTTGAATATTCTGCAATGGACTGGATTATAAGTAAGAAAGTTAAAATTCTTGCAGGTGATATTCCTTGTTATGACGATATAAGGGATCCTTCCGATTCAAAAAATTTACCAAATTTAAGAAAACTTTATCTCTCAGGTGCTATGTGTCTTGCTCCTGTTATAAACGGCGATAAAGTTGAAAGTGGAAGAAGTAAAATTGTAATTATGCCTTTAAGAGTAAAAGGAGTTTCTGCTTCTCCTTCTCGAGCAGTTCTTATTCTATAATGAATTGACAATTTTTTTAAATTTTTTACAATATTGTAAAAAAGAATTTTATGAGTATTTTTAAAGTTGAGAGATTAGTAAAAAATTTTCAGAGAAATTTAAAAATTTTAGGGAAATATAGAAATAAAAGGTGAAAAAAATACCAAAAAAAACAGAAATTATAGTTATTGGAGCAGGGCTTATGGGGTGTTCAATTGCATATTATCTGACAAAAGAAAAAAAAGAAGTGGTTATTTTTGAAAAAAGGAATATAGCATCAGGAGCAAGTGGTAGAAACGGAGGACAGGTGATACAACTTGAAGGGAGGGATAAAAACCCTGAAACAATAAGGAAAAGATTATCAATAACAAAAGAAAACAACAAAATTTTAAAAAACCTTGAAAAGGAGTTAAATTTTAAACTTGAATATCAGAAAATAGGAAGTTTAGACCTTGCAATTACAAAGGAGGAGTGGGAAGATATAATTAAAACAGTTGAAATTCAGAAAAAATCAGGTGATAAAGAAATAGAAATTTTAAATAGAAAAGAAACGCTCAAAATCTGTCCTGTTTTGACAGATAAAGTTTATGGGGCAAGATACAGAGAATCTGATGGTACAATAAATCCATTCTTTCTAACATATGGTTTTGCCTTCAACAGTCAAAAAAATGGAGCAAAAATTTTTACATATACACCTGTTAAAAAAATTATAAAGGAAAATAAAAAAGTTAAAGGAGTTGAACTTGAAAATGGAGAAAAAGTTTATTCTGATATTGTTATAAATTCTACAAATGCATGGTCAAGTTTTTTATGTCCTGAAATTGATATACTTCCATTAAGGCAGGTTGCTGTTGTTACAGAACCGGTTGCAAAATTACCGGTTTTTCCAATGGAAGCGTTTATTGATGGTGATGCTATTTTTACAACTACTCAAACAAAAAGTGGAAATCTTGTTGCTGGTGGGTTTAAAACTCAAGCAAGAGAAAGGAACTTACATTATGACGAATCAGTTGAACCAATTGAAATTTCAGGCAGTTCTGCAATTTTTAAGAGAGTTTTTAAAGAACTTGAAAACATATCAATTATTCGTTCATGGAGTGGAGTAATGGCAGTTACAGGAGATTGTTTACCATGCATAGGAAAGTATCCTGATACAGAAAATCTTTACATCGCTGCAGGTTTTTTAAATGGTATGGCTTATGGACCAATTATTGGAAAACTTGTTTCAGAACTTATTGTTTATGGAAAAACATCTTTATCAATTGAAATCTTTAAACCTGAACGATTCTATAAGAAAAAAATAAACTGGCCTAAATTTTATAATTACACAATTTTGGCAGAATTTTTTGCAAGAGTATAAAATGGAACATATTGAAATTGTAAAAAGAGCAATAGAATTTAAAAATCCAGATTATCTTCCAATGGAACTCGTTGATGTACCCAAAATATACAATGCTTATGGAACACTTAACCCTGATAAAGTGAGATTTATACCGGGAACAGAAGATTTTGATTCTGCATGGGTTACATATCACTGGACATTTATAGAAGAAAAAAATTTAGGAAATGGAGAAATTTTGAGAAAAGATGAATGGAATGTATGGCAGAAAATTCCCTTTGATAAAAATTCAACTTATATAATAATTGAAAACCCTCTTGCTGATAAAAATAATCTTTCAGATTATAAATTCCCATCCCCGGAAATAGCGGATAAATTTTTTGAAAGAATAAGTAAAATAATAAAAGAAAATTATTCTGATAGATTTATATGTGGATATATTGATCCTGGAGCGTTTCTTATTGCTTACAATATTTTTGGATATCAAACATTTTTCATAAAACTTGTAGAGGATATTAATTTTATTCTTGATGTCATTTCTTACATTTTTGAATATCACTGTTCTTTAATTCCTAAATGGAAAAAAGCAGGTGCTCATATGGTAAATATAATAGATGAAATTGCTGGAAATAAGGGTTTATTTTTTAATCCTCAAATCTGGCAAAAATATTTCAGACCATTTTATGAAAAGTTATTCAGAAAAATTCATCAGGAGAATATGTATACAGGACTTCTTTTTGACGGAGATATAAGAATTATACTTGATGATTTACTGAATATGGAAATTGATGTTTTTCAATTTGTTCAGCCAAATGTAGTTGGAATAAAAACAATTAAAGAAAAGATAAAAGGGAAAAGATGTATTAAATGTTCTGTAGATATGATGAGTACACTTGCACATGGAACTCCAGAAGATATTAAAAGAGAAGCAGAAGAACTTGTTAAAAACCTTAACTCGCCATCAGGTGGTTTTATATGCAATGTTTTAAGATGGTATAGACCCACATATCCTGAAAAGAATGTTATTGCGTCAGTAGAAACATTTAATAAATACAGAAAAAATGAAAAGAAAAGATTTTAGAATTTATAAACATCCTATTTTGGGTGATCTGTCCGAAAGAAAGAAAATTTACATTTATTTTAACGGCAAAAAACTTACTGCTTATGAAGGAGAAACAATTGCTTCTGTTTTATATGCAAATGGAATAAGAGTATTGAGAAAAACAGAAAAATTTAAACAGCCAAGAGGGATTTTCTGTGGAATAGGCAGATGTACGGACTGTGTTATGATTGTTGATGGAATACCAAATGTAAGAACATGTATAACTCCTGTAAGAGATGGTATGAAAGTTGAATTTCAAAAAGGTCTTGGAGAATGGAAGAAAAAGAACTGGTAATAATTGGAGGAGGACCTGCGGGACTATCTGCTGCAATTGAGGCGAGAAAGAAAGGAATTGATGTTTTATTGATAGATGAGAACTCAAAACCAGGAGGACAGTTATTTAAACAGATACACAGATTTTTTGGTTCAAAGGAGCACATGGCAGGTATAAGAGGATTTGTGATTGGTGAAAGATTATTAAAAGAAGTTAAAGAATTAGGAATAGATGTCTATTTAAATAGTGTTGTTTATGGCATTTTTAAAGATAAAGTTATCGGTATTGTTAGGGAAAATAAAAATATTATTTTAAAGGCAAAATATATAATAATAGCCACAGGTGCAATTGAAAATCCATTATCTTTCCCGGGATGGACACTTCCTGGGGTTATGGGAGCAGGTGCATGCCAGACAATGATAAATATTAACAGGGTGCTACCAGGAAAAAAAGTTTTAATGGTTGGTTCTGGAAATGTTGGTTTAATCATTTCTTATCAGTTATTACAGGCAGGTGCAGATGTTTGTGGTGTTGTTGAAATTATGCCAGATATCGGAGGTTATTTAGTCCATGCAGCAAAGATTAAAAGGTTTGGTGTTCCTATTTATCTTTCAACAACAGTTCTTGAGGCAGTGGGGAAAAAAGAGGTAGAAGGTGCTGTTATATGTCCTGTAGATAATGACTTTAAGCCAATTTTGAGAAAAAGAAAAGAAATTGATGTTGATTTGATATGTATTGCTGTTGGTCTTACTCCATTGAATGAACTTTTATATCAGGCAGGATGTTTATTCACATACAAGGTGTATCTTGGAGGAATAGTGGCTTTACATAATGAAAATATGGAAACAAGTGTAAATGGTATTTATATTGCCGGAGACCTTTCAGGTATTGAAGAAGCATCAACAGCAATGGAAGAAGGAAAACTTGCTGGTTTATCTGTTGCAGAAAGATTGAATAAGAAAAGTCACAAAGATGAAAAGGAAGAAGTTTTAAAAAGATTAAATGATTTTAGAATAGGTACATTTGGGGAAAAGAGAAAAATTGCTAAAGAAGAAATAATAAAGGAATATTATGAAAGAGTTGAAAATTGATGAATTTTTTTATTTGAAGAAAAGTGGTTATCCATCTGAAAGTAGAATTAAAAAAGGACCTGTTGCAATTATTGAATGCGTTGAGGAGATACCATGCAATCCATGTGAAACTATATGTCCTAAAGGAGCAATTAAAGTGGGAGTTCCAATAACAAATTTACCGGAATTGAATGAAGAAAAATGTATTGGTTGTGGAAGATGTATTCCTGTCTGTCCAGGGCTTGCAATATTCGTTTTGGATTATAATTTCACTAAAAAAGAAGTATCTTTATCAATACCTTATGAATTTTTACCACTTCCTGAAAACGGAGATATTGTTAAATGTCTTGATAGAAATGGGAAATATGTATGTGATGGAAAAATTGTTAAGGTTATTCCGCCTGAAAAAAATAATATGACAGGAATTATAACATTTTCATTTCCCAAAAAATATTACAATTTTGTGAGGAGTTTTAAAATAAAAAAATGGAAAAGAAAAAAATAATATGTAGATGTAAGGAAATAACAGAGGAAGAAATAATTGAAATTATAGAAAAAGGCATTGTGGATGTTGATGGAATAAAAAGGGCTCTTGGAGCAGGTATGGGTTTATGTCAGGGAAAGACATGTTCAATTTTGATAGCAAAAATAATTTCAAAAAAAACAGGAATACCATTGGAGGAAATAAGACAGCAAACAAGTAGAGCACCTGTAAGACTTATTTCTGTAAAAACAATTTCAGAATTAGAAGAACGATAGATTTAATTATTTTGATTTTGTACATTGGAGAAGTGATTATTTATGTATGATTCATAAAGACAGAAGAAGTTAAAACCTTTTTTCTACCTTTTACCTTTCTCATGTTTTTTATCCCAATTGAATAAGTTTTTAAAAGTTATTTTTTAATATTTTTAATTTTTTCTACGTCTCATTTTTTGTTCTTAATAATATGAATTTTCTCTGAATATTTTTACTGCATGGGTATATGTTTTGAATTTTATTGTTGGTGGAACTGAATGGTCAGAATGGAAAAAATAAGGTATTCTCATCTCTCTCAATTTCTTCACCTTTCTCAAAACTTCTTCTTCAACTTTATTCAGTTCATTTGTACCAAGAATTACTACATTTATATTCCCCATATAGGCAATCTTTTTCCCATATTCTTCTGCAAGTTTTACTACATCAAATCCTGCTTTTGCTTCCATCGGTTGAATACAGTCAAAACCAGCATCAATAATTAAAGAAATTGCTTTTCTTACATCTCCACAACTATGAAGAATTACAGGCAACCCATAATCTTTAAAGAAACTTACAAGTTTTTTCTCATAAGGCATTATAAGTTCTTCAAGTGTTTTAGGTGAGCAGAAAAGTCCTTTTGAATAACCAAAATCTTCATAAAGAAAAAATCCATCTGGTGTACCAACTTCCCTGAATAAAATCTCATAATGCCTTATATAAAAATCTGTATAAAGTTGGCAGAAATCTTTTATCCATTCAGGTTCAAGTAATAAAGCGGGAAGGAAATTCTGGTCTCCTATTGTTGCTCTTAAAAGTTCAAATACAAAAAGATTTCCAAATACAGAAAATTTCCCTTTTTCCTTTGCCTTTTTTAGATTTTCTTTTATTGCATTTAAATCTCCCAATCTTTCCTTCTTTGTCTCAAAAAGAATTTCTCTGTATTTTTTCCATATCTCTGATGTCTTAATTTCAAAATCAATATGTTCAGGTGTTCCACATTTTTTCTTCCACCACTTTAAAATTGCTCCTCTTCCATCTTTTATAATCTGCCATTCATCTGTTTCTTCAAGAACTTCACTTCTTCCAGGGAAAAGAGATGTATCAAACCAGCCACCACAATT
>DAORXQ010000008.1 GCA_035371905.1 bacterium
AGAGAAATAACAACTCCATACTTAAAAAAAATCTGTGAAAAAGCAAAAGAAACAGTTGAATTGATTATACCTGATAAAGGGGAGATATTATACATAGATAAGATAGAAAGTCCACAATCAATAAAACTTGTTGCACAAATTGGTTCAAGATATAAAACACTTCATGCATCTGCTCCTGGAAAAGTTCTTCTTGCATATAATAATTATGTTTTTGAAAAATTTTTAAAAAATAGAAAACTTGAAAAAATTACAGAAAAAACAATCACAAATAAAATGAAATTGAAAAAAGAAATAGAAAAAGTTAGGGAAAATGGATGGGCATATGATATTGGTGAAGCAAGAATAGATGTTACAAGGATATCCGCACCTATTTTTGATTATGATGGAAATCTAATAGGAATTATTGGTATAGCAGGTCCATCGTACAGGATAGACAAAAAAAAGATTGATGAGTTTGGAAATTATTTGAAAAAAGTTTGTGATGAAATTTCAGAAAAATTAGGATATAAAAAGGAGGGATAAAATGAATTTGATTATTGTTATATCAGATACTTTAAGAAGGGATTTTTTGGGCTGTTATGGGAATAGATGGATTTCTACTCCTAATATTGATAAGTTTGCTGAAAATTCTATTGTTTTTGATAATGCTTATATTGGTTCTTTTCCTACTGTTCCGAATAGGCATGAAATTTTAACAGGTAAATTTGTTTTTACATATCATAAGTGGGCTCCAGTTCCTGAAAAAGATATAACAATCCCTAAAATTCTAAAAGAGAAAAAATATGTAAGTATGGGTATATTTGATACTCCACATCCATTTGCACCTGGAATGAATTATCAGAGAGATTTTGATGGTTGGATTTTAATAAGGGGACAGGAGCATGATAAATACATAACCGAGCCAGTTGATGTTAAATTACCATGTAAACCAGAAAAGTTAAGGAATCCATATACTACAGTTGTTCAGTATCTTAAAAATGTATCTGAAAGAAAGTATGAAGAAGATTATTTCTGTGCCCAGACATTTATTGAAAGTACAAGATGGATAGAAAGGAATTACAAGCATGAAAAGTTTTTTCTTTATATAGATACATTTGACCCACATGAGCCATGGGACCCACCAAAATATTTTGTTGATATGTATGACCCGGGATATAAAGGCGAAGAGGTGATTTATCCAAGATATGGAAGTACTGATGTTTTAACAGATGATGAAGTAAAACATTGCAGGGCTTTATATGCTGGTGAGGTTTCTCTTGTTGATAGATGGTTTGGATATTTTTTAAGAAGGGTAGGGGATACAGGTCTTTTAAAAAATACCTGTATTATATTTACTGCTGACCATGGATTTTATCTTGGAGAACACAATCTGATAGGAAAATCTATCATAAAAGAAAATTATCATACTTATGCTCCTTTATATGAGGAAGTCGTAAGAATTCCTCTTATAATTTATTTACCTGGAAGAAAACATAAAAGAATAAAATCATATGTTCAACCACCTGATATAACAAAAACCATTCTTGATATTGCAGGGGCAGAAATTCCTTCTGATATTCATGGGAAATCACTTTTACCTTTAATTGATGGAAAAAATAAAAATATAAGGGATTTTGTTGTTTCAGCACCTTCTATAATACATGGTTCTTCTGCCGGTGAAAAAATAACATTAACTGATAAAAGTGGTTGGTGTTTGATTTATGAGAGTGAAAAGGGCGAAAAATACAGTATAAAGGCAGTTGATTCAATTGAAAGAGAGACACTTAAAGGAAGCAAAAAAGAAAATGAACTTTATTTCCTGCCAGAAGACCAGTATCAGAAGAAGAATTTGGTAAAGGAAAACAAAAAAGTTTTTGAGAGTTTAAAAGAAAAGTTAATAAAATTTCTTTATAAGGTCAAAACAGATGAAAAAATAATAAATATGTGGAAATAAAAAAGGAGGGAAAGAATGAAAAGTGAAAAATGTATAGTAATTGGATGGGATGCACCTATTGTTAAAAGTATAAAGAAATATGTAGAAGAAGGTGTTATGCCAAATACAAAAAGATTGATTGATGAAGGTGTCTGGGGAGAAAACTGCCTTGTTCCTCATCCAACAATAACACCACCAAACTGGACATCAATTGTTACAGGCAGTTGGATAGGAACCCATCAAATTGTTTGTTTTAATTTACTTGAAGAAGGACAACTTGAAAAAACCTATGCAGCATTTTATAAGGAAGATTGTAAAGCAGAATATATCTGGGAAGCAGCAGAAAAAATAGGTAAAAAAACAATTCTTCTGAATTATCCAAGTACCTGGCCAGAAGCAGTTAAAAATGGGATTCAGATAGGAGGAGGTGGACTTGGAATTAATGAATACAGATTAAAGGGAACTGCTGAATGGGGAATAAAATGTGATTTAAGTGCTGACTTATGTTTTACGACCGAAGAATTACCACAGAGTTATTTGATTGAAATAAAAGATATTGATGGATGGAAAAATTTGCCAGATGGGAAGAGGTTTAAAGAGGCGGAATTGAAGATTGAATTCAGATGGAGTGATTATATATCAAAAGAAAAACCATGGTATGCTCTTTTAATTGATTCAGGAAAAGGTTTTGATAAAGTTGGGATTTACAGAGAAAGAAATGGAGAGCCACTTACTATTCTTGAAAAAGGAAAATGGAGTGAAAAAATTTATACTGAAATAGAAACTGATAAAGGAAAAAAGAGGGTTGTTTTTAAAATTAAACTTCTTGAATTAACTCCTGATGGCAAAAATGTAAAAATTTATTTTACTCCTTTATGTTCTCTTTCAGGTTTTGGATTTCCTTCAGGTATTGAAAAGGAAATTGAGAATCTTGAAGGTCTTCCAATGCCGTGTGCTTTTTTTACTTCCTATGGATTTGGCTGGATTGATATTGAAACAGTTTCAGAATTGATTGATTTACAGAATATTTATCTTGGAGAATGTGCAAATTACTTACTTAAAAACAAAGAATGGGATTTATTTTTCATGCATGCTCACTGTCCTGACCATTTTTATCATGCTTTTATCAACCAGATAGATAAAGATAAAAAAGTTGAAGAAGCAGAAAGAAGGTTTTATATTTCTCTTGATAGAATGCTCGGAAGAATTTTTGAAAGCATAGATGAAAATAAAACACTTATAATAATTACATCTGACCATGGAGCAGTTCCAACATCTCAGGAATACAGGGAAGAAGGTTTTGATGTGAATAAAATTCTTGAAGAGAAAGGATTACTTGTTACTGAAATAGATGAATCAACAGGTAGAAAAAGAATTGTTTGGGAAAAAACAAAAGCAGTTGGTAAATTATCCTGTTATGTATACATAAACTTAAAAAGTAAATATCCCAATGGAATAGTTGATGATAGTGAATATGAAAAAATACAGGATGAAGTTATAAAAGCATTATATGATTATACTCATCCAAAAACAGGGAAAAAGCCAGTTGCCTTTGCATTTAAAAAACAGGATGCAAGAATTATAGGTTTATATGGTGAGAGAATAGGCGATATTGTTTATGGTATTTATCCTGAAGTTAATGGAGAACATGGAAGACAGATAACAACAGGAGAATACGGAATTGGCTCTATGAAAGGTCTCTTTATAGCAAAAGGTCCAAATGTAAAAAGAGGAGAAATAGTTGAGAGAACAATTTGGCTTACTGATATAGTTCCTACAATATGTTATTTGCTTGATTTACCCGTTCCAAAGGATTGTGATGGTGCTGTATTATACCAAATTTTTGAAGACCCTGATTATAAAAGAAAAGAATTTGATAAACTGAAAAAAAATTATGAAAGAATGAAAAAAGCACTTGAAACAGAAAAATATCTGACCCATAATTATTGAAATTTCCCCTGTTTAAATTTTGAGTGATAAAGGGTATTATTTTTATATGAATTTTTGTTTTTTAGAAGAAAATAGAAAATTTAAAGAAATTCTGGATTTAATAAAAAGGGAAGAGAAATTAAATATTGTTGGTGGGGATATTTCTTTTTTTGCCTTTTTGATTTCCTTACTTTTCAATAAAACTGAAAAAAATTTTCTTGTTGTTTGTCCTTCTGAAAAAAAGAGTGAGGTATTTTATTATGATATTTTGAATTTCGTTGATAAAAAAAATATTAAATTTTTACCTTCCCCTGATTATAATTCAGAAGAACCGACAGAAACAGATTTTGAAAGAATAAAAACATTAATAGAAATTTCAAAAGCAGAAGAAAAATATATTCTTATTTCTTATCCCTCTGCAATCATAAAAAAAATACCTGAATTTAATACTTTAAAAAATAGAATTTGTGAAATAAAAACTGGAAGCAAGTTAAGAAGGGATAATTTTTTAAATTTTCTTTTTACCTGTGGATATGAGGAAAAGGAAATAGTTGAACTACCTGGAGAATTTGCAAGAAGAGGAGGCATTGTTGATGTTTTTCCTTTAAACTCTCCATTTCCTTTGAGAATAAATTTTTCTGGTAATAAAATTGAATCAATTAGAAGGTTTGAGGTTTCTTCCCAGGTATCCTTTGAGAAAATTGATGAATTTCAGATTTTACCATTAAACGAATTTTATGCAGGAGAAGAAAAATCAAATATACTGGAAGAAATCAGAAATAAAGTTGTTTTTTTTATAAATCCTGACAATGTAAAATTTGAATATATTGAGTGGATTAAAAGAAAAAACTATCCTGTTGATTTTGATATACTTGAAAGAGTAAAAGAAAAAACAATTTTTTTAACCAGTAGAATTTTAAGTTATGCAGAAAAGTTTGTTTTTTTCAATGTTTCTCCAACAAATGAAAGATTTAAAATTATATCGGAACAGGTTATATGGCAACAGAATCAGGGTGAAGAAATTTTTCTTTTTTATGAAAATAAATCTGATATTGAAAGATTGAAAAGTATTCTTGAGGAGAAAAAATTATCATTTGATTTTGAAGAAGTCAGTGGAAATTTATCAAGTGGATTTTCAGTTCTGGATGAAAATTTAACCTTTTTAACAGTTAATGAGATTTTTTCAAGATACAAAGCAAGACATCCACTTTTAAAGAAATATAAAACAATTCCTCTTACAGGTTGGTCTGAAATAAAAGAAGGTGATTATGTTGTGCATATAAATGAAGGTATTGGAAAATTTAAAGGAGTTGAAAGAATAAAAGTTAATGAAAAGGAAGAAGAGTTTATAGTTATTGAATATGAAGGAAAGGATAGATTGTATGTTCCTGTTTCTCAGGTTTCTCTTGTTCACAAATATATAGGAAGTGAAAAACCAAAATTGTCCAAACTTGGCAGTAAAACATGGAGAAATCTGAAAGAAAAGGTAAAAAATTCAATTAAAGACCTTGCTTATGAACTTTATAAACTTTATATAGAAAGAAAAAAGGAAAAAGGTTTTAAATTTCTTCCAGATGACCAGTGGCAGAAAGAATTTGAGGATTCATTTGTTTATGAGGAAACACCGGACCAGTTAAAGGCAATAGAAGATGTTAAAAGGGATATGATGAGTGAAAAAATTATGGATAGGATTGTATGTGGTGACTCAGGATATGGAAAAACAGAAATTGCCATGAGAGGTGCATTTAAATGTGTATTGAGTGGAAAACAGGTAGCAGTTCTTGTTCCAACAACGGTTCTTGCATTACAGCATTATCTTACATTTAAAGATAGATTTTCAAAATTTCCTGTTATTATTGAGATGCTTTCCCGTCTTGTTCCAGAAAAAAAACAGAAAGAAATAATTGAAAAACTTAAAAATGGTCAGATTGACATAATTATAGGAACTCACAGATTGCTTCAGGATGATGTTGAATTTAAGGATATTGGGCTTTTAATTATTGATGAGGAACAGAGATTTGGAGTACTTCAGAAGGAGAAAATAGGGATTAAATTCAGAAAAATAGATGTTTTAACATTAACAGCAACACCAATTCCAAGGACACTTAATATGGCTTTAAGTGGAATTAAAGACATTTCTTTAATAGAGACACCGCCTGAAGGAAGATTATCTGTTATTACATATGTGGGAAAGTATAATGAAAATATTATCAGAGAGGCAATTTTAAATGAAATTGATAGAGAAGGACAGGTCTTTTATCTTCACAATTATATTTATGATATACACAGAGTTAAAGAAAAAATTCAGAAACTTGTTCCGTCAGCCAGAATAGATATTGCTCACGGAAGGATGAAACCCGAAGAAATTGCAGAAGTTATGGAGAGATTTACTGATGGGAAAATAGATGTTTTAATTGCAACAACAATTGTAGAAAATGGACTTGATATACCTAATGCAAATACCTTAATAGTTGAAAATGCTTTAAAATATGGACTGGCTGACCTTTATCAATTAAGAGGAAGAGTTGGCAGAGGAAAATGGCGTGCATATGCATATTTTTTGATACCTACAGATGTACCTCTGAATGAAAAAACATTGAAAAGAATAAAAGCAATACAGGAATTTAACAGTCCTGGAAGTGGATACAAAATTGCCTTGAAAGACCTTGAAATAAGAGGAGCAGGGAATATACTTGGTAAACAGCAGCATGGATTTATTGAAACAATTGGATTTAATTTATACTGTCAGTTCTGGAAAGAGGTTATGAGTGAAATAAAAGGTGAAAAAGTTGAAGAGGAATTGAGAGAAGTAAAGATTAAAATACCCGATGATTATGTTAAATCTTCTTCTATGAGATTTTACTTATACAGGGAAATTTCAAAAATAAAGGATAGAAAGGACGCAGAAAACTTAATAAATGAAATGATTGATAAATTTGGCTATATTCCGGAAGATTTAAAAAACCAGATTTTTTCTCTTGCAAGGTCCGACCTCTTTTGAAAAATGGTATTCAGGTTAAAAATGTATTATAATTCTTTTCTATGGAAAGGATAGTTTTTGGGCCTGTGCCTTCAAGGAGATTTGGGAAGAGTTTAGGAATTAATAATGTACCGGTTCCTAAAAAATGTAGTTTCTCCTGTGTCTACTGTCAGATAGGGAAAACAGAATATTATCAGACAGAAAGGAAGAAATTTTATGAACCAGAAGAAATAAAAAAGCAGGTAAAAGAAGTAATTGAAAGTTTGAAAGGGAAAGAAATTGATTATATAAGTTTTGTTCCTGATGGAGAACCAACTCTTGACATAAATCTTGGGAAAGAAATTGAAATTTTAAAGGGATTTGGAATAAAAATAGCAGTCATTACAAATTCTTCTTTGATATGGAGAAAGGATGTAAGGGATGATTTAAAAAAAGCAGATTGTGTTTCTATAAAAGTGGATGCTTTAAGTGAAGATATATGGAGAAAAATAAATAGACCCTATAAAAGTTTAAAATTAAATGAGATACTTGAAGGGATAAAAATATTTTCAAAGGAATTTAAAGGAGAACTTTTAACAGAAACGCTTTTTGTAAAAAATTTAAATGATAGTGTTGAAGAGATAGAAAAAATAGGTGAATTTTTAAAAGAAGTAAAACCAAAAATTGCATATATTGGTGTTCCAACAAGACCACCTGCTGAAAAATGGGTTGAAGTTCCAGAAAAAGAAAAAATTGATTTTGCATATATTGTTTTTAGAAATAAAAATTTAAATGTAAAAATTATTGAAAAATCAAAGGATGAAAAATTTGGATTTACAGGAAAATTAATTGAGGATATTTTAAGTATTTTATCAGTTCATCCAATGAGCGGGAAAGAGATTGAGAATTTTTTGAGAGAAAACGGTGGAGAGTTTGAATTAATTGAAGAGTTGATTTATAAAGGAGAGATTGAAGAAATTGAGTATATGGGAGAAAAATACTACAGGAGAAAGTTTTAAATATGGATGAAATATTTGATTGTATAATTATTGGAGGAGGACCTGCTGGAAGTTTTTCAACTATTTTTTCTTCTGAAAGAGGAAAGAAAGTAGCAATAATAGATAAGAATGCTCAGATATGCAAAAAACTTTTACTTACAGGGAAAGGGAAATGTAATCTCACAAATATGAATGAAATTAATGATGATTACCTTTCAAAATACAGAAATGGTAAATTTCTTATAAATGCTTTTCATCAGTTTTCAAATCATGACCTTTTTAATTTTTTTGAAAGTAATAACTTAAAACTTAAAATTGATACAGGAAAAAGAGTATATCCAGAAAGTGAAAATGCAGAAGATGTGATAGAAACAATAAGAAAAATCCTTGATAGAAATAAGGTAAGAATTTTTTTAAAGGAAAAAGTTGTTGATATAAAAAAAGAGAAAAATTTTTTTGAAATTAAAACAGACAAAAGAATTTTCAGATGTGAAAAAGTTATTATATCCACTGGTGGTAAAAGTTTTCCAGAAACAGGTTCAGAAGGAGATGGGTTTATTTTCGCTTCAAAATTTGGACATAAGATAATAAAACCTGTTCCTGCTTTATGCGGTCTTGAAATAAAGGAAAATTTTATAAATAAATGGCAGGGGATAAATCTGAAAAATATTCTTGTAAGTGCATATTTGAATGATAAAAAGATTGGTGAAGAATTTGGAGAGGTTTTATTCACTCATTATGGAGTTAGTGGTCCTGCAATTTTGAATATAAGTGGAGATGTTTCTGAAAATATTGATAAAGGAGAGATAAAAATTGTAATAAATTTTAAACCTGCCTTAAATTTTGAGATACTTGACAGAAGATTACAGAGAGAAATTAAGGAAGATTCAAATAAAATACTTAAAAATCTTTTTAAAAATTTTCTTCCTTCTGGTTTAATTGAGGAATTTTTGAAAAATGCAGGTGTTGACAGTGAAAAAAAGGCACATCAGATAACAAAGGTAGAAAGGATTATACTTATAAAAAAACTTTTAAACTTTGAATTGACAGTAAAAAGGATAAGACCTTTTTATGACAGTATGGTTACAAGGGGAGGAGTTTGTACCGATGAGATAAATCCAAAGACAATGGAATCAAAAATTTTAAAAGGACTTTATTTTGCAGGGGAAGTTATTGATATAGATGGAAAGACAGGTGGATATAATTTACAAGCATGTTTTTCAACTGGATATGTTGCGGGTAAAAATATTTAATAAAAAGGAGGAGAAAATATGGAAAATAAAATTATTATGCATGTGAATTATATGGAACAGGGTCAGTCCATAGAAGAAATCTGTGAAAAGGCAGTAAAACTTGGATATGATGGAGTTGAATTCAGAAGAAAAATGAAAAATATGGATGAAGAAGAGTATCTTGAAAAACTTGCAAAAGCAGTGGAAAAATCAAAACTTGAATATGTTTTATTTGGGGCTCCGGGACCAAATTTAATGATACCTGAAAAAGATAAAAGAGAAAGAGAAATAGAAGAGGCAGTCAATTTTTACAGAAATGCATCCAGATATTTTAATTTGACTATCTGTAATACAATGACAGGAGTTCTTGTTAATCCTTCTTTCTCATATTTTGAATTTGATAAGCATGGTTCAAATATTGCTAAAGAAGAACACTGGGAATGGGCGGTAAGTGGATTTAAGATACTTGGCGATGTTGCTGAAGAATTAAATTTTAAATTCGCCTTTGAAACACATATGTGTTATCTTCATGATACTGTGGAAAGTACAAAAAAACTTGTTGATTTAATAGATAAGAAAAGTGTAGGAATAAATCTAGATTATGCTAATATTGTATGTTTTAAAAATCCTGTTTCACTAATGGATGCAATAGAAATGTGTGGAGAAAAGTTATACTATATCCACTTAAAAAATCTTTTCAAAATAGAAGGTATTGAATACAAAAATTATATAAATTGTTCACTTGCAGATGGAATTATTAATAACAGAGAATTTCTTAAAATACTTAAAATTAAAAATTATACAGGTTTTCTCTGTCTTGAAGCACCGAGGTCTGGAGATAGAGAACATTTTGCAAAAGAAGATATTGATTATATTAAACAAGTTTTATCCGAAATTTAAAATGATACTCGTTTAAGGTAATAAATTGCTCCCCAGAGAATTATAATCAAAAGAATGAAAAGAATTATTATAGCAAGTAGAATTTTCCACGGAAAAACAGGATATTCTTTTTTGTACTTTCTTTCATAATACTCTTCAACAATTTTAGCAATTTCTTCCGGTGTTTTCCCTTTTAATCTTTCCTTCCATTCAGGACTGTTAAAATCAATCATCATTTTAATTATACCTTAAATATTTCTATTATTTCAATTTTTCAAAGGAAAAAGTAGATAAATTTAACCAATGCGGAAAAATTCTCCAATTTTTTTTGAAAATATTTTTGTTGAAATGAAAAGACATATTCCTGTTATTAACATTCCAAGGACTCCAAGAGAGGTTGCTGTATTTGGACCATCTGTTACTCTTCCAGCAAGTGTATATATAACTTTTGAAATTGGATAAAATTTTTCTCTTATTGCAAGTATTAAACTACAACTTACTTCCATCAGAGAGAAAGCAAAAGCAAGAATTCCACCTGCAAAAAGTCCAGGACTTACAAGAGGAAATATAATTTTTTTGAATGTTATGATATTATCTCCTCCAAGTGAATAGGATGCTTCTTCAAGTCCTCTATCAAGTTGTAAAAATGAAGAATAAGTGGTTCTTACAAGATAGGGTAATCTTCTTAAACTGTAGCTTAAAACTATAAGAAATACAGGATTATTTTTAGGGTCTAAAATTGTATTTGAAAAAGTAGCAACATATCCAAATGCCATTACAATACCAGGAATAACAAGAGGAACCATTGATAATATGTCAAGCAATTCCTTCCCTTTTATTTTCCATCTTGCAAGTATATATCCAATAAAAAATCCAAGAAAAATATCTATGGTCGTACTTATTGAACTGTAAATTAAACTGTTAAAAATTCCTGTTTTTGTTAATCTGTGAGCGAAAACAACTTTATAATATTCACCTGTATATTCAGCAGGCAGGATAGAAAAAAACCACTTTTTTGAAAAAGAATAAAATATTAAAGTGAAGTGGGGTATTAAACTTAAAAAGAGTATGAAAAAGAGGAAAAGGTAAAGAAAAAAGAGTTTTCTACCCACAATATTTTTTTCTTTTACGTAAATTGCAGTTTTTCCTGTTGTGTATGGTGTTTTTTCAAGATATCTTTTTGTAAAAATAAAAAGAAGAAGGGTCAGCAAAAGAATTATAAAAACAAGGGCATAACCAACAGGATTTGTATTTATATCTTTAAGTGTATAAAAAATTTTTACAGAAACAAGATTGCTGAATTCAAATACAAGAGGAGTACCGAGGTCAGTTATTGACCAGATGAATATTATTGAACTTGCTGCAAAATATCCTGGTAAAATCAATGGAAATATTACTTTGAAAAATGTCTGTAATCCAGTTGCTCCAAGATTATAAGATGCTTCTTCTACTGATATATCATAGTTATTCAGAGAGGCGGTAATATTCAGAAACATAATTGGATATAAATGAAGTGTCTGAAGAATTACAATTCCAAGGAAGCCAGAGCCAATCCAGGATATTGGATTTTTCAATATTCCAAGTTTAATTAGTAGAATATTGAAACTTCCAAATCTTGATAAAAACTGTTTTATCCCTATGCTTCCTACAAATGGGCTTGCAATCATTGGAAGTAAAAATAAAATTCTTAAAATTGACTTTCCCTTAAAATTTAATCTATCAAATATAAAAGCAAGTGGAATTCCAATTATACTTGTTGTAAGAACGACAATTATTCCAAGGATGAAACTGTTGATAATTGATTTTCTTATAACATAATTTGTAATTGCGATTTTAAGTATTTCAAGTGTGAAATTTCCATTATTATAAAAGCACTGGATGAGAATAAAGGATACAGGATAAACAAGAAAAAGTAAAAAAAACAAAAAAATCAATGTTAATAAAATTTTTTTCCTTTTCATTCTTCAAAAACCATTATTTTATCTTCTTTAACTGAAAAAACAATATTTTCGTCTTTTTTATATTTATTAAAATCATCTGCATAAATTCCAATTTTAAAAGTATTTCCTTTTGGAGTAATTATATTTATTTTCACAATATCTCCATAAAATTCATAATCATGCAATCTTCCTGTTATGGTATTTATTTTTTCCTCAACAGTTATACTTTCCGGCCTGAAACATAAATAAACATTTTCAGAATTTATTGTTTTTTTAATTTTAGCAAAGAAAAAACCTTCATCTGTTTCAATTTTTAAAATATTTCCTTTCTTTTCAACTATTTTCCCTTTTAAAGAGTTAATATCACCGATAAAAGATGCAACAAAAAGATTTTCAGGATTTGAGTAAATTTCATATGGAGAACCAATCTGAACTATTTCTTTTTCTTTCATAACTGCAATTGTTGTACCGAGAGTCATTGCTTCTTTTTGGTCATGAGTTACATATACCATTGTTATTCCAGTTTCTTTGTGTATTCTTTTTATTTCCCTTCTCAATTCATCTCTCAATTTTGCATCAAGATTACTGAGCGGTTCATCAAGAAGTAAAATCTGAGGATTGACTACAAGAGCCCTTGCAAGTGCAACTCTCTGTTGTTGCCCACCTGATATCTGAGAAGGATAAAGATTTTCAACATTTTTCAATTTTGTTATTTCAATTATTTCTTTCACTCTTCTTTTTATAAACTCTTCTGAATATTTTTTTATTCTGAGTCCATATGCAATGTTGTCTATTACTTTCATATGAGGCCATAAGGCGTAATTCTGGAAGACAAATCCAATATTTCTTTTATTTGGAGGGGTTTTTGTCACATCTTTTTTATTCAGAATAATTCTTCCTCTATCAGGTTCCACAAATCCAGCAATAATTCTTAAGAGGGTTGTTTTCCCGCAACCAGAAGGTCCGAGTATGAAAAAAAATTCATTCTCATAAACAGAAAAATTGATATTTTTTAAAACTTCCTTACCATTATAACTTTTATCAACATTTTCAACAGTTAAAATTTCTTTATCCATATTTTTTAATTTACATCAAAAATTTACTTTCCACAATAATATTTCTGAATTTTTTAAGAGAAAAATTTAGCCATTCATTTATATATTTATTTCTGAAAATCGGGTCCTTCCAGTTTTCCCATAAAAACCTTTGAATTTTTTTATCAACAGGGATTTCATAAAATCTTTCTTTTAAATTTTTATTATTTGTTTTTGAAATTATATGCCATGCTTTTTTTAACTCACTATGACAGTCAATAACAAAACACCCAATCATATCATCTATGAGTGCCCATCTATTTGCAGCAAGTTGGAAATCATATTTTATTGTATTCTGAATTCTGTAAGGGTTTATATCTATTTCCAGACCTGGTTCATTATAAACTTCAGGCATAACAGGAAACCTGTTAAGTGAATATTCTTTTGGTCCACCTTTTTTCCCCTTTTTCTGAATCCATAATAACTGCCCTTCATAAGTGAATAAAAAATCAATAAATTTTTTTGCTATTTCAATATTTGGTGCTCCTTTAAGAATTCCTATACAATCAGGATTTATAACAGTTTGACTTTCTGGGAAAATAAATCCCATATTTTCTTTTCCATTTACTTCTATTTGAGCAAGTGCATAAGAATCAATACATAAAGAAAAAACTGCTTCTCCAATTGATGTCTCTCTTGCTACTTCGGAGGCACTTGTTGAAAAATTTTTTGTATTTCCACCTATTGAAAGAATAGTTTTCCAGCCTTCTTCCCATCCATATGTCTGCAAAATTATCTCATACATCATATGCATACTTCCACTATGTCTGGGGTCTGCTGCTCCAATTAAAGAAAAATAACGACTATCTCCCAAATCCTTCCATGCATTTGCAATAGGTAAATTTAAAAATTTCAGTGCTTTCTTATTATAAAGAATTCCAAAACCTGAAAGTACAACTCCATACCAGTAGAAATTATCATCATAATTGGGAATTCCAGCACAGTATTTCGGTATTTTTTTTAGAACATTCTGCGGAAGTTTATATTTTTCAAGCAGTCCTTCTTTTTTTAATGTCAAGTAAGGACTTAATCCCCCTCCAAAAAACAAATCAATTCCAATTCCATCTGGATTTTTTTTAAAAAGTGATTCTACATATTTCAAATCATCAGTTGTTCCGCCCTGGTCAATCCATTCAATTTTAACCTTTTCCTTATAATTTTTCTCATACCATTCACAAAAAGCCCTCGTAAATTCAATCTTAACTCCTTCCCAGTGCGGAGAAATAATAACTAAATTTTTTTCACAATATAAAAAACTGACCAATAACAAAAAAACAAAAAAAATTTTATTTCTCATATTAAGTTTTATTTTACATTTTACATAAAAACTTTACAATAACCTTTACCCACCTTAAAGGTGGGCTTGGGGAAAGTAGGAATGACAAGGAATTTAAAGACCAGTTTTTAAAACAAAATTTTTAATTTCATAAAAAATTGAAATAAAATGAAATTTAGGGTAAATTTTTAATCTATATGGAAAACAGAATAATTTTTATTGGAGATAAATTGAGTATTGAATTTTTTTCTGCTTTTAATATAGAAACATTTTTTGCAAATTCAGTTAAAGAAGCAGAAGAAATACTTGAAAAAATTGATATGAAGGATGTAATATGTATTTTTATTACAGAGGAAGTTTTTGATGAAGATAAGTTTATGAAATTTTTGAATATGAAAAAAATGGTAGTTATTCCAGGGTTAAAGAGTAGGGAAGGAAAGGGAGTAAAAATTGTTGATGAATTGATTAAAAAGGCAACAGGTATGAAGGGAGATTAAAATGGATATAGGAAAAATTATAAAAGTTTCAGGACCTCTTGTTCAGGCAGAAGGAATGAAAACAAGTAAGATGTTTGATGTTGTGAGAGTTGGGGAGGAAAAACTTATTGGTGAGATTATACGACTTGAAGGAGATATTGCTTCAATACAGGTATATGAGGAAACAGAGGGTTTAAAAGTTGGAGACCCTGTTTTCGGTACAGGAGAACCATTGAGAGTTGAACTTGGACCGGGACTTCTTCAAAATATTTTTGATGGTATACAGAGGCCCCTATCCCAGATAGAAAAAACAGGCGATTTTATAATAAGAGGAGTTGATATACCCCCTCTTGATAGAAGTATTAAATGGGATTTTAAACCGGTTGTTAAAAAAGGCGATTATGTTGAAAGTGGGGATGTTATTGGAATTGTTGATGAAACACCTCTTATAAAGCATAAAATTATGGTACCTTACGGAGTTAATGGTGAGATTATTGAAATAAAGGAAGGAAGTTTTACAGTTGAGGAAGAAATAGGGAAAGTAAAAACTGATAAAGGAGAGATTCCTTTATACTTAATGCAGAAATGGCCTGTAAGAAAACCAAGACCTTTCAAAAAAAGATTAAATCCTGATACTCCACTTGTAACAGGGCAGAGGGTTATTGATACTTTATTTCCTATTTTAAAAGGTGGAACTGCCTGTATTCCTGGACCTTTTGGTAGTGGAAAAACTGTTGTTCTTCATCAAATTGCAAAATGGGCTGATAGTGAAATTGTTGTATATATAGGTTGCGGTGAAAGAGGAAATGAAATGGCAGATGTTTTAATTGAATTTCCACATTTAAAAGACCCTAAATCAGGCAGACCTTTAATGGAAAGAACATGTCTTATAGCAAATACTTCAAATATGCCTGTTGCTGCAAGAGAGGCAAGTATTTATACAGGTGTTACTATTGGAGAATATTTCAGGGATATGGGTTATTCAGTTGCATTAATGGCTGATTCAACAAGTAGATGGGCTGAAGCATTGAGAGAAATATCAGGAAGAATGGAAGAAATGCCGGGAGAAGAAGGTTATCCTGCATATCTTGGAACAAGGGTTGCCTCTTTTTATGAAAGAGCCGGAAATGTTATATGTTTGGCACGGGATAATAAAAATGGTTCTCTTTCATTACTTGGAGCAGTAAGCCCTCCTGGTGGTGATTTAACAGACCCTGTTGTACAGATGACTTTAAGGGTGGTAAAGGTTTTCTGGGGACTTGATGACCGTCTTGCATATCAGAGACATTTTCCTGCGATAAACTGGCTTACAAGTTATTCTCTTTATGAAAGGAATATTGAAAAATTTGTTAAAGAAAAAATTGCTTCTGATTTTATGGAAATAAGAGCAGAGGCGATATCCTTACTTGAGAAAGAAGCAGAATTACTTGAAATTGTACGACTTGTTGGTATGGAAACACTTTCTCTTACAGATAGATTAATACTTGAAATTGCTCGTTCTATAAGAGAGGATTTTTTACATCAGAGTGCTTTTGACGAAATGGATGCTTATACAACTTTAAAAAAACAGTATCTTATGCTGAAAACAATTATTCTGTTTTATCGGGTATCACTAAAAGCAATAGAAAAAGGAAGAACACTTGAAGAAATACTTAAAAATCCAGTCAGAGAGGAAATATCCAGAATGAAATATGTTCCTGAAGATAAACTTGAAGAAATAATAAAACTTCAGGAAAAAATTAGCAGTTTATTCTGAGAGTAATTTGATAAGTTCATTTGCAATTACAAAATGACCTGTTGAATTTGGATGAACTGGTTCTGGAGCGAATGTCTCAGGTTCAAAAAATTTAAGATATTCCTGAAAAATTCTGTGTAATTTTAAATGATATGTTTCGTATTTTTTACTCATTTCTTCAACTATTTCAATATATTCTATCAAATCCTTTAAAACTTTTCCCCTGAAACTATCAGTTGTATCTGTTGAAATATAAAACGGTTCAATCAGAATTATTTTACAGTCAAGTTTTTCAAGAGTTCTTTTGAGAATATAATCATATCTTTTTCTATAGTTTTCAGGTGTAAATTCAGTCCACATTTCATCTTTTCTAAGGACTCTGTGTATATCATTTATTCCGATTAAAATACTCAACCAGTCACATTTCTGATAAATAACATCATCTTCCCATCTATTTGCAAGGTCAAGAATTGTATTTCCACTTATACCCTTATTAACTATTTCTATTTTTCTTTCAGGAAAATTCGCAATAACAAGGTCAGAAAAAAGTTTTACATATCCATTTCCAAGCGGTCTGAATTGTTCTCTTCTTCCACAATCAGTTATACTGTCTCCAATAAATAAAATTTTCTGATTATTCTTTATTTTAAATTCCATTTTTTCCTCCGTTTTAAGTTTTTAAATTTATCACTTTTTTCAAATTTGTCAAATTTCAAAAAAACGTACTTCAAAACCCTTGCCTTCCAATCATTTTATCTGTCCACCTTAAAGGTGGGCAGTGGCGGGGAGGGGATAACTGCAATTCCTTCTATTTCAACAAGCCAGCCAGGGCGACATACAGATGCAGTTGTAAAAATGGTAGGTGTGTTTTTAAATCTTTCATTTATCTTCTTTTCAACAAAATAATAATCAGCAGGGTCTCTAACATATACAATAAAAATCATCATATCATTTAGAGTTGCATTTTCGTTTTTCAAGAGTGCTTCTATATTTAAAAGGGTTCTTTCTGTCTGTAAATTTATATCTTTTGGGTACATAATTTCACCTTTATTGTTTATACTTGCTGTTCCTGAAATTATTATGTGTTTTCTGTCTGAATAACTTATTGAAACACCCCTTTCAAATGTGACTCCATAAACATAAGTGGGACTTAAAAAATCAGGTGCTGATAAAAATTTTATCTGCTGTGTTTTTATTCCGTAAATTGAATACGCATCTAAAATTACTTTTGCTTTTAAGTCATAATAAGAACCACCAACTCCTGTACTTACAATATAATGTGTATTTTTTGTTAAACCGTTTTTTTCATAAATTTCTCTTCTTGCAACTACAAAGTCCCTGTAATCCGTATCAATATTCTGCAAGAAAAACCATGTTCTTATCACATTATCACTTAGTTTCATATTATTTTCATTCAAGAATTCCACATATTTTTCAATTATATTTTTTGTCTGTTCGTATATAGAATCTTTTTCTATTGAGAAAATACCACCTGTCCAGTAATGAATAATATCTTCTCTTATAATACAGCAGGTATTTTTTCCTTTTAATTCTTTTTTCAGTTTGTTTTCAGGGTCTTTTATATGATAGGCCCACAAACTTATTTTTGAATAGGGAAGAGGTGGCTGACATATCCATGAAATGCAAGTTGGATTTGAAATATTTTCTGGATTTGAAAAGTCCATTTCTCTTAAATATTCTACCTGATTGTATAAATCACTGCAGAAAAATCTTCTAAAAACAGATGTCTCCTCACTTATTCCTTTTTCTTTAAGTGTTTCAGTATAAGCATTGTATATCCATTTAAGTTGTGTTCTGAAATCTCCAAATTCTTTTGGTGTAAAACTGAAATGAAATTCTTCAACTCCTGATTTTCCTTTAAAAGAAGAATATTTTATCTCAACTGGTATTCCTTTAATTTCAATTTTATTTTTTTCCATTTTTCTCCTTTCAAATAATTTCAAACATCAATGCAGGCAGAAATCCTTTTGAACTTCTTTGTTTTTTTTGAGATGTTTCTTCCTTTGGTTCACTGAAAACCTCAATTATCAAATTGTCTGAAAATCCTTTTTTTATTTTAGGTTCTGCCTTTATTCTGAAACTTACAGTATCATTTTCAATTTTTAAATCTTCTATTGTTATTCCATCGGGTGGGTCTTTCAATTCAAGTGTAATTTTTTCATTTTCAGAATATCCTGAAATTTTACCCTCAATTTTAACTGAACCACCGGAAGGAATTTTTATAAATTTTTCATTCAAAGATATAGGTTGACTCTTAAAAAATCTGCTTCTACCAGGATAAAAGAGTAATTCGGAAGAAGGAAGAAGATGATAATATGCAAATGCCTGCATCATTTCATCTGCTGGAATTGCTTCTCTCTTTATAAGTTTTCCATTTATATTTACGGTTCCTTCAATTTTTATCCTAACAGGTTTATTAAGGAAGTTGAAATTGGTATCAGCAGTAATTGTCATACATATTTTATCCTTACCTTTTGGAATTTTATTTCCACTTAAAATGAGTCCTTCAGGACAATCCTTTAACGAAACTTCTATCTCTCCATCAAATCCATCTTTCCTAACAGCATAAATATAAAAAGGAACTGTATTGTTTGATGTAATATTTATGGCTGAAGGAACTATAAATATTTTAAAATCTGGTTTGCTTTTCTCAATTCTTAAACGATAGATATATTCATCGCCACCATGACCTTTTACATCTGTAATTTTAAAGTAATATATTCCATCATCCGGGATTTCATAATAAATATAAGAGTCGGCATGATGTGTAATTGTATCAAAACTTTTGTCAAAATAGTCATCATTTGAAATTAGAACTTTTCCAGAGGAATCCATAAGTGTAATAATTGAATCAAGTGGAAAATTTAAACGACGGCTATAAACTTCTGCAACAATTTTATCACCTTTTGAACATTTAAATTTATATATATCAATATCTCCACTTTTTGAAATTGTTCCATTTACTATTTGAGGCATTATAATTTGCATTGCATTTTTCAAACTATCATTTGGTTCTCTTTCATTTATTTCAGGTATTTCGTCCACCATATAATATATTTGATTTGAATATATACCGTTAAAGTCAAAACTTTTTCTATGAATCCCTATATCTTCTGTATCAAGTTCAACTGTTTTTTGGGGTAAATTCCATCCATATATTGAAACAATTGTTTTTTCATATCTTTCTCCACCTGGTGGGAAAATATGTGTTATGAATGGTTTTTCTCCAATAAATAATCTGTAAACAAAATCTTCCCTTCCGCGATATAGGGCATCTCTGACTTCTATCATATATTCACCATCTTTTTTTACTTCATAAAAAATTACAGGGTCTGGATTGAAATAATAATCATCTGCATATGCAATTTCTCTACCGGAAGAATCATAAAGAGTTAAAACCCCCTGAAACCATCCAGGAACAGCATCTGCCATAAAAGGAATAATTTCTCGTCCTTTAAGTTCAATAACAAGTTTTTGTCCTTTTTTTGCATTAAAATAAAATCTGTCAACATCTCCAGGAGTAATCTGACCATTTATAATTAAGGGAATATCAAAAACTTCTTTAAGTGGGTCAAAAATTGTATAGTATGGGATTTTCTCTTTTTCTTTTACTTCTTTATATTCACTTACATAGAAATTTAGAAAGTTGGTAAGGCCTAAAGGTGATTGAACTCTCAATTCATAAATTCCAGGTTCTGTATCAGGAGAAATTTCAACTTTTATCATTACTTTTTCCTGAATTGACCTTTTTATTTGTTCAGTTCTAAAAGGACCTAAAAAAGTTTCAGCAATAAATCTTAACTCCTCAAATGATTTATTTTCAAGGTTTTCAAGTAAAGGGTGTTTTGGTAATTTCACTCCATCCATTTCATAAACTATTTCTGGTTTTCTGTATTCTTTTCTATACATGTTTGTTATAATTTCTCTTAAATTCTTTGCCAGAAGTCGTTTTTGCTGGGGATTTAATGAAGGCAAAGGATTGACCTGAAGAACTTTAATTTTATCTGTTGAAAAATAAGCATTTCTTGCTCCTCTTATGTTCTGCCCTCCAACAATTATTTCAAGAGTAGTTCCTCTCTGTCCACCTGCTTGATAAACGTATCCAATAGATGGTTGATTTGTCATAATTTGAGCAAAAATAAAATTGCATGAAATTAGAAAAATTAAAAAAATACTTCTTTTATTCATACATTATCTCCTTCAGAAGTCCTTTTTTTGGTCCCTTTTCAATTGGAGGTAAAATTCTCGCATCTTTTCCAAATTTTTCAGGGAATTTTCCCTCAGGGTCAATGCCTAAAAGATAATAAATACTTCCGAGTAAATCTTTTGGATATACAGGTCTGTCAATCACTTCTTCCCCTTTTTCATCACTTTTTCCAACAACACATCCTCCTTTAAATCCACCTCCGGCAACAAGAACTGAAAAACATTTACCGTAATGGCCTCTTCCTCCATTCCATGGCGGTTCCCACTGAACTTTTGGAGTACGGCCAAATTCTCCTGATACCCATATAATTGTTGAATCAAGAAGTCCTCTATCTGAAAGGTCTTTAATAAGAGAAGCGAGTCCCATATCAAGTTCAGGAAGTTTCTGTCTCATCTGTTGAAAGTGGTTGTTATGTGTATCCCATCCCCTGTAATTTATTGTTACATAGACAACTCCTTTTTCAATCAATCTTCTTGCCACAAGACACGATTGCCCAAAAGTATTTCTGCCATACATATTTCTTACCTCTTCTGGTTCGGTTGAAAGGTCAAAAACCTTTGCAATTTCTCCTGATATTATTTCGTATGCTTTTTCTCTACATAAATCAAACCATTGAAATTCTTTACTCCAAGGGATTAATTTACCAAGTATATCTATTGAATATAAAAGTTCTTTCCTTGCATTTTTTCTTTCTTCTGATATTCCTTCAAGTACAATACCTTCAACTGCAAATGGGGTTCTGTTTGGGTCTCCACCTGTTACAAATGGTTTATATTTAGGCCCAAGAAATCCACACTCTGAAAATCTACCCTGGGAAGTTGTAAGTACAATATAAGGTGGAAGAATTCCTTTGTATCCATAGTCATATCCTTTAAATAATGAAACAACCGCTCCAATAGAGGGATAAACAAGATTTTCTTCTGAGGAATGACCTGTTTGCATTAAATATGCAGCAGTTTCATGAGCATTTATTCCATGGGTCATACTTCTTATAATTGAATATTTATCAGCAAGTTTAGCAAGATTTACAAGAAGTTCATTTATTTCTATTCCAGGAACATTTGTTGGTATTGATTTAAAAGGCCCTGTGTAGTCGTATCCAGCATTTGGTTTTGGGTCAAAAGTATCAAGATGAGACGGTCCTCCCCAAAGCCAGATTTGAATAACTGCTTTTGGTCTTATTTCTGACTGCGAATAGGATTTTTGGGAAAAATTGAAAACAATGAAAATAACCATAAAAATTTTAAAAATTTTATTCATCTTTTTCCTCCTAATGCTTGTACAAAAACTCCTTACTGTTAATTAAAGCCCATACAATATCTTCAACTGCTTGATTAAAAGATATACCCTGCTTTTGAAAATAACCTTCAAGTAGTTCAATTTCAGATTTAGATGGATACCTTGATAGTAAAGAGAGATAAATATTTTCAATTATTTTTTTTCTATCTCCTTTTGCCTCTCTCATTAATTGTCTTATATAATTACTTGATTGAATCTTTTTATGTAATTCAGATGAATTTAAAAGATACCTCATCTGTGCCTCATTTATTTTATTATTTCTTTCTGATTCAAGTCCTGTATCTCTTGGAGGCCTTCCAAATAATTCAAGAAAAGGGCCTGTTATACTACCATCCGCAAGTAAAATATTTCTTTGAGATGATGGTATGAAAGTATATGGTTCAGGGATTTGACTTACATATTCAATTCCACTTCCAGAAAATTTACATATTATATCAAGTAAAACCTCTGCCTCAAGTCGTCTTGGCAAATAATAAGCAAAATATTTCTCACCTTCAGGATTATTATCTCTCGGTATAAATGATTGCTGGTAAACTCTTGAATTAAAAATAATTTTATAAATGTGTTTTAAATCATAATTTGATTTAATAAGTTGGTTTTCAAGATAATTTAAAAGTTCAGGAATTGCTGGTGGATTATCAGGTCCTATATCATCTGGTTCATGAATTATCCCTCTTCCAAAAATCCATGACCATATTCTGTTTACAATGTTCTTTGAAAAGTATGGATTATCGGGTCTTATAAGCCAATCAGCAAAAACAGTTCTCGGGTCTTTATCAGGTGGGATTTTAATTTTATTTCCATCAGGAAAAATTGCCTCTATTGTTTCTGAATTCTCTGGATTAAAATAAACTATTTCCTCTTTCCATTCAAGAGTTTTTTTATAAGAGACCTTTGAGAAAAATTTACTCATCCCTGTTTTAATATCATCGGGCAACTTCTCAAATCTTACACCCATAAAAGTTAGAGACACACAGGAAGCAATTGAATAAGGGTCTCTTTTCCCAACCGCTCTATAAAAATTTACTGGAGGAACTCTGAAATTACTTCCACTTGAAGTAAGAAGTTCTCTAACAAATTTATCATATGGTTTATTTTCAACTAAAGAATTGAGTATCCACTTATGATATGCCTGAACTCCGTTAGGCCAAAGATTTATAGGGAATTCTGCCTTTATCCTTAAAATATCACACCATTTCATAGACCAGTATTCAGCAAATTCTTTTTTTTCAAGTAATTTATCAATAAGGACTTTTCTTTTATCAGGATTTTTATCATTGAGAAAATCAATTACTTCTTCTACCTCAGGAAGCATTCCAATTGTATCAAGATAAATTCTTCTTATAAAGACCTCATCTGAACAAGGGAAGGCATGCTTAATATTTAATTTTTCAAGTTTTGAAAAGACATATCTATCTATTTCACTTTCAAGAGTTGACCAGTTTTCCTGTTCATATAAATTTAAAGAGTTCTGGCTATTTAAAATTATTACCTGAAAAAATATCACAAAAATTAACTTCTTTATCTTTTCCATTCCATATATTTTGACTTCTAAAAACTGAAAAAGTTTATTTAAGTTACCTGAATTATTATTACCTTTTGAGTATGAAGCATGGATTTATTCTGAACATTTTGACAGATTATTTTAAAACCTCTTTCAATCTTTTTATAATTTCTTTTTTTGCCTTTTTACCGTATTCTTTATTTGCTTTTTTTGCTTCTTTTGAGTACCATTTTTCTTTACTATATTTTTTCATTTTTACACCGGAAGGATAGAATACCATCATCAGAGATGTTTCTTGTTTTCCAGCATGGTCAATTGGATATTTTTTTTGTGTTTCTTCATCCATAAAAGGTATTATCTTTATCCAACTGAATGGGTCAGTTCCTTTCTCATGTTGTATATAATAATTTTGTGACTCTTCTTTTCCCCACCATCCTTCACCATATCTTTTTTCAAGAAATTCAAATATACTTTCTCTTGCAGCAAGTTTAAAAGCAAGGTCTGTTGGCATTCCTGCAATAAAATTTTCACTTTGATGATGAATAATGACATAAATATTTCTAAAGCCAACCCTTAAAAGATTTTCAAATAGATTTTTTGCAAATTTGTATATAACCTCGGGCTTTATATGAATTGTCCCATTTCCTTCAGGAGGTTCAACTGCATAACTTGCACATCCATAGTAAAAAGGTGGTAAAATTATAATTTCCATTTCTTTTTCTATCTCTTCAAGTGCTTTTAAAACAAGCAGAGTATCAACTCCTATACATAGATGTTCACTGTGATATTCTATAACTCCAACAGGCAAAACTATGGGTATATTTTTCTTAATTGCTTCTCTTATTTGTTCTGGAAACATATTTTCATATCTCATTTTTTTCCCTGTTTTTATATTTCAATTATTTCCATATACTTGCTTGACAAAAGTTCTACACCTTCTTTTTTAACAACCATTTTTAGATTTATATTACCTTTCATTCAGTTTTCCCTTTTGTTTATTTCCACCAGAAAAGTATTCCAAGATTAAATGGTTTCCCATCCCTTAAAATTTCAAATCCTTTTGTCAATTCTTCACTTGTAAATCTGTGTGTTATCATTTCAGAAATTTTTAAAATCCTTTTTTTTATATAGTCAAGAGTTTCATAAAAATCAATTGTATCTATTCCTATTGTTGTTTTTATAGTAATTTCTCTTATTTTTATCTGGTCAAGGTCAATAGCACATTTTTCTTTATCAAAATACTGTGCCTGAAGTAAAATTTTCCCTCTAAATTTTGTAATTTGAACAAGTTTATCTGTAGTATTTGGGTCTCCAACAGTATCATATAAATGGTCAAAACCTTCAGGTGCAATCTCTTTTAATTTTTCATCAATCTCTTTATCATCAATTAAAAATGAAAATTGAGTAAACTTTTTTCCGAATTCAACTCTTTCAGGGTCTTTATCTATTAAAATAGGTACTGCATTTCTATAAATTGAGAGTTGACATGCACATAATCCAAGAAATCCAGCACCTATTATGGCAATTTTTTCTCTACTTTTTACTTCAAGTGCTTTTATCCCTCTTGTTGCAACAGCAGAAAGTTGAGTAAAAACAATTGTTTCAAGTTCAAAGTTATCAGGTATCTTTGAAGAAATGAACCAGTAATTTTTCCAATTCCCTACAGAATGAGAAACATGGGCTCCCCACATTCTATAAATATTTTCTTTCCATCTATTATCAATTCCATAAACAATATCTCCTTCTTTAAAATTTTTTACATTTTTCCCAACTTTCTCAATTATACCAATTCTGTGATATCCAGGAACACATGGAAATTTTGTTCCTATATGTTTCCCTTTTAAAACCCATCTTTCTGTTCCAGGAGAGATTGCAGAAATTATTGTTTTAACTTTTATATCCTCATCTTTCATTTCATCAAGTGTTAATTCAGATATTTCAAATTTGTTTGCTTCTTGATATATTAATGCCTTAATTTTCATTCTACACCTCCATTTTAAAAACAATTTTAAATGCTTCTTTTTTTCTTATTAGTTGAAATCCATATTCTATTTCTTCAAATGGTAAAATATGTGAATAAAAAAGAGATGGTTTCAAAATATTCATTTCTGTAAGTTTTAAAATATAGTTATGTGTTATTGGTTCAGAAGGTCCTTTTAGAATAAATTTTCCTGTTTTCTCATACTTTTTAAATGGAGATGGTTCACTGTAACTTGCATATGGAGCAATTTTACCGTTTTCTGAAAGAAGATTTATTACACTTAAAACAAATTCTGTATTTCCTGTGGTATCAATAATAAAGTCAACTCCTTTTCCATTTGTTATCTCTTTTACTTTTTCAATTTTTTCATTTTCTGTATTTATTATAAAATCTGCTCCTATTTTTTTTATATGTTCAAGTGTTTTTGAATTTCTTCCAGCAACTATAACTGGAAAGCATCCAATCAATTTTGAAAAATAAACCAAACTCATTCCAACAGGTCCTGAACCAAGAATTAACAATGAATTTTCAAATTTACAGCCAATATTTAATAAAAAACTTGCTGTTTCTTTAAGTGTTATAAAAATTGTTGCATCAAAAGGAGAAATATTTAATTCTTCGGGTATTTTCTGTTGATAAACTGTATAATGATTTATTTCTTTTTCTTTATTATCTTCCTTCATCGCCTTTATATCCGTTATTTTCCCGTATTCTGAAAATCCTCCAATCGCTGACCAGTATAAATCAATTTTTTCTCCAGGGTAAACACAGGTCGTTCTTAAAAAAATCTCTCCTTCTTTAATATATCTGACCTTTTTGCCTTTTTTGATGACAACTCCAACACTCTCATGACCAAGAATGACAGGATAGTTTTTACACCAGAACATCTTTCCATCAATTATTTTAAGGTCTGTTCCGGTACAGGTAGCACAGGCAAGTGTTTTACATAGACATTGATAATCATTTATTTCAGGTATTGAAACTTCTTTTATTTTTACATCTCCTTTTCCTTCAGTTATTGCTGCTTTCATTTTATTAATCCATTTTTTCAATTACAACCATTTGATAACCAGCCATTGATTCAATTTTGAACCATATATAATTACCTTCTTCTTTAAATTCAATTTCTTCATTTGAGGGTACAAGGTAAATTCTTTTAATCTTCTTTTTATCTATATTTTTAACTCCTATTTCTATATCCTTTAAAATCAATGGTTCTTCAATTATCTGCATACTTTTTCCCCTTAACTCAGGGATATATGCAAGTATATGGATAATATTTTTATTTTTCTGAGAAGCCAAAGTTATCTGTACAAATGATGGAATATTTTTATGTTTAATCAATGGTTCTGGATAAATTTTTTCAAGGCAGTTATACAGTAATTTTTTGTAATAGATATAGGCGTGATTGTGATAATTTTTAAAAACTGGAAAACTGAAATGGATTATATTTCCAAACTGTACAATTGCTGGTCTTCCTGTATTTTTTTCAGGTGGAGTATATAAATTTTCATGTTCCCAATCCCATGATTTATAATTGAAATACGGTTTGTAAATATAAGCAATAATTTTACTTCCCTTTTTTGCCTTTATTGAAATTCCCTGGTCATAAATTGTTAAAGGCATATCTGGAATTCCATCTGAAAATTCTTTTTCACCAACAAAATAAGTTGGATTGTTTTCTTCCTCTCCTTCAAATTCAATTTTATAATCATCAAATATAAATTTTTTCTTTTCTAAATCAAAACATGAAAGGTCAGAACTGATTAGAATACCACCTTTTTTCAAATGTTTTTTCAATTTTTCTCTAAGGTTTTTATCAACTTTAATATTATCAGGAAGAATTACAATTTTATATTTTGATATATCATCCGTCCCATCACTCACATCAAACTGATATTTAAGTTCAGAAAGCATTCTTGTTGCTCCTGCCAAACTTGAATAATCAAAATGGTAACCATAAAACATTGAAAGATTTGGTTCAATAATTACCATCTCTGTTATATTTTCTGCATTTTCTGTAAATTCTTCAATTTTTTTTATTTCTGAATAACATTTTCCTATTAAATCATAAACTTCTTTTTCAAGTTTCCCTCTTGGATGCATATGGTCTCCAATTGAACAGGTTCCCCCATTTGAAACTGAATAATAAAGGTCAAACATTAAAGAATGGAATGTTCTCAATCCACCAAAATCACCCCATCCTTTATGAAATCTTCCTGTCATTGTGAAAAATGGTTTTTTAAGTGTTCTTGCATATCTTATAATCCATGGAAGAAAATCATATCCCCATCCACCTGTTGGAAGGACTTCAAGTTCTAAATGCGTTGGCTGTTTCCTGTAAGGAAGTCCATTGAAAAAAAGAAAAATATCTTTATTTTTCCTTTTTAAAATTTTTTTAACTTCCTCCATAAACTTTTCTGTAATCATCCAGCAAAAATCCCTTGCCTTTATTTCATCAGAAGGGTCAATATTCAATTTTTTCATTTCTCTTACACATTCACCACCATAGCAAGGAGAAAGAGTGAAACAGTCAAGGAAAATTCCATCAACAGGGTAATTATCAATGACTTCTTCAATCATACCAAGTATATAATCTTTAAAATCTGTATTCAGACACATCTTTCTGAAAAAATGTCCCATATACTGCATTTCTGCAATCTGACCTTCTTTATTTACCTTACACCAATCTCTATGCCTTACTGAATTTTCATGGTCAAGTCCCACATTAAAATAAGCACTAACCATTATCCCTTCTTTATGACATTCTTCAATAATTTCTCCAAGAAGGTCTCTTTTTTTAAGTCCTGGATGGATTATTCCTATTTTTGTTGGATAATATGCAAAACCAAGATTACATTTTGCAAAAGTTGTTATATAATCCACATTCGCTTCTTTCAGTGTTTTTACAAATTCTTTACCGTTAAAATCAATACCGACATCATAAACCCCAGGCATCGTGTGGAAGTCAAGATGTATCGCTCTTTTAGGAAACCATTTTTTCAATTCCATTACCCCCTTTGTTTTTCAGGATTATTTTAAATTTAATTAAAAATTTGTCAAAAAAATTTGACTTTTAACAATTAATTATTTTAAATATTTTGAAATTGTTCTCCCTTAAAAAGGAGAACGAAAAAAAATTAGTTGCTGGGAATTTTTATATCAGGATAAAGGTGGTTATGGAACGTGTATACTTAAGAGAATATATACCCTTTATTGACAATTCTATTATTTTTAACAATTTTGGGCATTACATAAAAAGTATGTAAAAATAATGGAAGATGATGTTTATTAAGGAGAAAAAATGAAACTTGTGTTTATTGGAGGAGGAGCACATAGGCATCTTGGGATTATAAGGGCAGTTCTTGATGATGAAGCAATATCTTCTTTATGTGAAATTTGTCTGTATGATTTGAATAAAGTTGTTCCCTTATCCCACTTTTAAAGTGGGATTGGAGAATTGTTCAACTATTCCTTTTCCAACAACATCTTCTTCTTTTTAATCCCCACCTTTTACAATATAATGTGGAAGTATTTTTTTTATTAATCTTTCTGGTGTTTTTTCTCCAAATAAAACAACATAATTAATCATTTCAAATGAAGATAAAATTTCTGCCCTCTCCTTTTCATCAATTATAGGTCTTTTTTCTCCTTTAATTTTTTTTATTGATTTGTCTTTATTTAATCCAACAATAAGAACATCTCCAAGTGATTTTGCTTTTTTTAATAGTTTTATATGGCCTGGATGAATAATATCAAAACATCCATTAGTAAAAACAATAATTTTGCCTTCTTTTTTTAATCTTTTAGAAATCTTTTCAATCTCTGAGAAGTTTTTTATTTTAGACATTTTTAAAATTCTAACTCAATTAAATAGGAAAAAAGATGATATATTATTAGATGTATTTCCTGAACCCTTTCTGTTTGTAAGGTTGGAACAGATATATTGTAATCAGAGATTTTTTCAAGGATATTTGGAGATTTACCTGTAAAAGAGATAATATTCATTTTAATTTTTTCGCTACTTTTGCCGCTTCTATGACATTTTTTGATTCACCAGATGTTGAAAAGCATATTAAAATATCGTTTTCTTTACCAAGTGCCATAACCTGTTTTGAAAATATCTCTTCAAATTTATAATCATTTCCTATGCTTGTTATGATAGATGTATCAGTAGTTAAAGAAATAAAAGGTAATGGCCTTCTTTTCTTTTTATATCTATTCACCATTTCACCTGCAAAATGTTGACAGTCAGCAGCACTTCCACTATTTCCGCATAAAAGAATCTTATTCCCTTTTTTTAAACTTTTTACAATAAGCTCAGAGATTTCAATGAGTTTTTCAAAAAGATTAAATTTTAAAAGAGAATTCAAAACTTCCATATGTGTTTCTATTTCACTTATCATATTTGAAACATAAATCTCTATATTTGATACCCTTTCAACTCCAATTGTGTCTTGAAGATAATTTTTTTTAATTCCTGAATATTACTGCATATATCAGGTATATTAAGATTTGAAAAAAGTTTTAAATTTATTTTTGTTTCAAGCCCTTTCGGAGTTACAAATGTTTTAACCTTAATTGTTTTTATCCCATCTATTTCCTTAAGAATTGTTGTAGTTATTGAGTCTTTTATTGCTTTTAGAGATACTCTTACTTTTCCACTAGGATTATCAAAAGAAATTGCCTTTGTTCTATAAATATAATCAATCCAGTTAACAACATAGATAATTCCAATAATCAATACAATAGTTGCAAAAATTTCAACTTTATATAAGTTATTTTTTATAAAATTTATAAAACTTTCGCATAAATTTTCATTTGAAAAAAAAGATAAAAGACAGAATACAAAAAATATCCCCATCAAAATATAAATTGTTCCTACAATTCTGCTCCATATTTTCATATTTACCCCTTTATAAATCTTTTCATTGATTTTTCAAAAATAGTCAAATTTTATGCCCAGAAAAGGGTATTTCCAGTTTTCCCTGTAATTAGATCAACTATAATAAATAAACCACTGATAACAAATTGCCCTATTATAAGACCAATAAATAACCCTTTAAATTTTTCATAAATTTTTGCTCCCCCATATCTTAAAATTAAAACCTTTATAAGCCAGGAAATAAAAATAGAAAACCATAAAGCATTTGTCATCATTATTGTGGAAAAAGCAAAACCGAGTGGATGAAAAGGAAAATTTAAAAATCTCAATCTCATTATAAATAAAAAAACTGTAAAGAAAGCGCCTATCCCAGTAAATCCAATATACTGCCAGTCAGGACCTTTGGGATTTTTTATTTTATCTGCAACATACTTTAAAGGATACTGAGGTCCCGCTACAAAAAACCATTGATTTGCATTTATTCCACCATATTTATAACATAGAATTATAGTTGCCCATATTGACGAAAATAGGGTAATAAAAATTGAAATTATTATTGCCCAGAAGATAAGTCTTTTTTTCTTTTTTATATTTTCAGCCATTTTCAATCCATTTGCAACTGAAGCCATAACAAATGTTCTAACATCTGAAGAATAAACAAAGGTTAATCCAAGACCAATAAGATTGGAGGGTCCAAGGCGAGTAGAACCAAGAAAAGAATTTATTATAACAGGTGATATCACAGGTGCTCTTGTTGCTGCAAGTCCTCCTTCACATATTACCCTTGTTATTCCTATATAAATTAAAAAGGCAAAAAATATAAATAAAATAGCAGGTAAAGGTGAAATACCTGAATACAAAAGCCAGAAATAAATAAATAAAAGAGAAAAAATTAAACCGAAAAACGAAATTTTTGGTGAGATAATTTCATCTTCTTCTTTTGTTCTTATTATATTTATTAAATTTTTTCTTGAAATCCATAATCCATATAAAACAATAACAATCAAAGAACCAAGAGATTGCCATCCAAGTAAGGGTCTATCAGCATTATAAGGTAAAAATTCTTGACTTCCAAACCCTGTAATATTAAAAAAACCCTGTTCAATCGTTGTTAAAAGGCAGAAAAACCATAAAGAAAAGGCAAGTGGTAAATTTACAAGATATGTAAAACCGATCATGGGAAAACTTATTCTGAAATGTAAATTTAATGTCTTTCTAAATATTGGGACATTTCTTACCAATGTAAGTGGTGGAATATTCGGGAAATAAAAGTGTAATCCATTTATAAGTCCAAATATAAAAGGTATTAAAAATCCAAACCAAAAAAGTCCATTTTTAAAAATATTTGTATTTTCGCTGTTTATAAGTTCAATTGGTGCTTTTGTCATTGGATAGTTTAATTTTTCATTTTCTGACCATTGTTTATGCAATATAATCATTATAAAAATCATTGCAAGATAAATAAAAAGAATTAAAAAAATCCAAATAGAAAGCGGTTTAATCCATGGCCCCCATGGTAATTTCTCTCCTTTTGGTATTCCTTCAAAAAACCATGTTATCGCTTTTTCATCTTGAACTATTAAATTTCTTTTAAGATGAGGAAGAATAATTGTATCCCATTCATTTTGAGGATTTGAGTAATATTTAACTCCTGCAATTAAAGGAACAAGATATAAAGTAAGTCCCATTGTAGGAATTGAACAGGAAACAATCATCATAATGTAGATAATTATGAGTTCTTCTGTCTTAAACCCTTCTTTTTTAAAAATTTTTTTAAAGAGATAATTGAAAAGTGTAATAAAAAATATAAAAAATATTGCAAAACCAGTTGTAAAATCAAGTGTCATATAAGAACCTTGAATTTTAACAAGATTATAAATATCAGCAGTTCCTATAATAAAACACAAAATTGCTCCGATAATAAGCGCTCTCATTTCTTTTTTACTAATTACAGATTTTATTATATTTTAATTTAAAGAGAGTATAAAAGTCAAAAAACGTATTTCCTCAAAATTAAATCTATTTGAAATTATATTTTTATAAGAGATTTTTCTTTTCACCTTTTCATTTAATATGCTTTTTATCAAGTTTATTTTTGAGGAATGTCGGACACTTGCCCAATGGGATAAAAGAAAAGGGAAGAAAATGGAAAATGTGATGATATTTTTGAGTTTTTTCTTGGGTTTTTAAATGTAGTAGTTGTTATTGTTTTACCCATAGTGCTCGGAAGAAGGACAGATGAACTAATAAGTACCTAAGATGAAAGAGCAAAAAAGATGATGGAAGAAGGGAACAAAAGAGTACAAGAGATACTGGAAAAGATGGACGAAAGAATGGAGAGGATGGATAAAGACCACAAAGAAATGCTTGAAAGGATGGATGATGCATTGAGGTTTATAGGCACATTAATAAATTGTTCCCTTATCCCACCTTTAAGGTGGGATTGGAGAATTGTTGACGATTAAGGGTTTTAGATGGATATTTTTTAGAAATAAGGAAATGTTGTATAATTGAAAAAGTATTAAAGGATTATAAAAGGAGGGGATATGAGAAATTTATTGTTTAATTTATGCAAAATAAAAAATGCACGGGTAAAAAGGATTTCAAGTTATGATATGGAAGGAAGAAATAAAGATGCATGGACAATATCCCCGGGAGAAACAAAAACAATTGCAGAAATTGATGGGCCTGGATGTATAACTCATATCTGGATGACTCAGGGAGGACCTTTATTTTTATATAGAGAAGTAATTTTAAAATTTTACTGGGATGGAGAAGAAAATCCAAGTATTCTTGTACCTCTTGGTGATTTTTTCTGCCTTGGGCATTCTCTTGTTAATTCTTTCTGTTCTTTACCCTTTACTGCTTCAACTGCAAATCCATATAAATTCGGTGCTGGATGTGCTTTAAACTGTTATCTACCCATGCCTTTCAGAAAACATGCAAAAATAGAAATAACAAATGAAGGAAATCAGGCATATAATCAGTATTTCTATATTGACTACGAAATTTATGAAGATGATTTGAAAGAAGATATTGCCTATTTACACAGTCAGTGGAGAAGGGAAAATCCAACTCCTGGGTGGGGACCTGAAATACCTGTAAATACTCCTGAAGCAGATATTGTTAATAAAGAAGAAATTGCATACAAAAATAATTATGTTATTCTTGAAGCAGAAGGTAAAGGGCATTATATTGGATGTAATATTTCAGTTACAAATTTTCATGGAACATGGTGGGGGGAAGGAGATGATATGATATGGGTTGATGGGTACAAATGGCCACCTGATTTACATGGAACTGGAAGTGAGGACTATTTCAATCAGGCATGGGGTATGCAAAATAATGCTTTTCTTTTTAATGGTTCTTCAATATTTGAAGGTCTTTCTGTTTTCGGACATAATCTTTATGATGGTAAATTACAGGGCGGATACCAGACATCCTATGTTTTTCATTTAACAAATCCAGTTCATTTCAAAAAATCAATAAAGGTAACGATAGAACACGGACATGGAAATCATACTTCAAATGATTATTCTTCAACTGCATACTGGTATCAGATAGAGCCACATAAAAAATTTGATATTCTACCTGTTGAAAAGAGATATCCTGTATTGCTTTCTTTTGTAAATCCAGAAAATTTGAAAACAGAAAAAAGAGATATAATAATAACTGAAGAAATGAAAGAAATGAAAAAGAGAAAGAAATGAAAATAATAGATATACATACACATGCCTTTCCTGATAATGTAGCAGAAAAAGCAATACCTCTGCTTGAAGAAGAGGGAAAAATAAAGGCGAAACTTGATGGAAAAATTTCATCTCTTTTATTTTCAATGGATAAATATGGAATTGAAAAAAGTGTTATATGTTCAATAGCAACAAAAATTACCCAGTATAACTCAATTTTAAAATGGTCAAAAGAGATATCCTCTGAAAGAATTATTCCATTTCCTTCTTTTCATCAGGATGACCCACTTGTTTTTGAAAGGATAGAAGAAATAAAGAAAGAAGGATTTAAAGGTATAAAACTTCATCCATATTATCAGAAATTCACGGTTGATGAAGAAAAAATGATGAAAATTTATGAAAAGATTTCAAAGGAAGGTTTGATACTTGTTCTGCATACCGGTTTTGATTTTGCTTTTGAGAGGATAAGAATTGCAGACCCTGAAAAAATTATGAATGTAAAGAAAAATTTCCCTGACTTAAAACTTATTACAACACATCTTGGAGCATGGGAGGACTGGGATAATGTTGAAAAATACTTAATTGGAAAGGAAATTTATATGGAAATTTCTTTTTCTCTTGAATTTCTTGAAAAGGAAAGGGCAAAAAGAATGATTTTGTCTCACCCTCCTGATTATATCTTATTCGGAACTGATTCTCCATGGACAGACCAGGGCGAAACATTGAATTTACTCAGACAACTTAAACTTCCATCAGATATTGAAGAAAAAATTTTATATAAAAATGCAGAAAGAATTCTTTTTAAAAAGGAGAGTTAAAATGAAAGGTGCATTTTTGACAAAGCCATATAGTATTGAAATAAGGGAAATAGAAAAACCTGAAATTAAAAATTCAGATGATGTTTTGATAAGAATTAAAAGTGTTGGTGTATGCGGTTCAGATGTTCATTATTATAAAGAAGGAAGAATTGGTGATTTTGTAGTAAAAGAGCCATTGATTTTAGGACATGAAAGTTCAGGGATAATTGAAAAGGTTGGAAAAAATGTAAAGAATTTAAAAGAAGGAGATAGAGTTGCAATAGAACCAGGTATTCCTTGCAGAAAATGTGATTACTGTAAAGAGGGAAGGTATAATCTCTGTCCTGATGTTGTATTTTTCGCAACTCCACCAGTAAACGGTACTTTCTGTGAATATATTGTTCATCCTTCAGATTTTGTTTATAAAATACCAGAAAATTTATCTCTTGATGAAGCAACATTAATTGAGCCATTTTCTGTTGGAATTCATGCCTGTAATTTAATAAATTTAAAACCAGGTGAAAAAGTAATTGTATCTGGACTTGGACCTGTTGGACTTCTTGCTTTACTTTCTGCAAAAATATATGGTGGGATTGTTTATGGAATTGAAAAGAGTGAAAAAAGGATTGAATTTGCAAAAAATTTCGGTGCTGAATATGTATTTGATACAAAAAAGACAGAAATAAAAGAAATTAAAAATCTTTTACCTGAAAAAGTAGATGTTGTTTTTGAATGTTCCGGATATTCAGGTTTAATGGAAGAGACAATTAACTGGGTGAAAAGAGGTGGAAGGATTGTCTTTATTGGCTTGGGAACAGATTTTGTCAACCTTAATATTTCCAGAGTAACAAACGAAGAAATAAAAATTTCAGGTATTTTCAGATATGTAAACACATATAAAAGAGCAATTGAAATGATAAGTAAAAATAAAATCAATCTTAAGGAGTTAATAAGTAAAAATTTCCCTCTTGACAGAGTGAAAGATGCGCTTGAATATCCCGGTAAAAATCCTGACAGTATTAAAGTTATTGTTAATCCCTAATTTAGATAAAAAAATCTTTTTCTGTAAGGGAATATCCTCTTATATGTCCATTAGGTGCATCATCAACAATATAATTAACTATATAAATTTCACCATCTTCAAACTGAACCCATCCCGAATATCCTGTGTCAGAAAATTTGCTTCTGTCATAATCAATCGGTTTTATTCTTGTATGTGCCTGATTTCTTTCTTTTGAAAGTGCAGATTCAATATCTGTTAATGTTGCAAAAAAATTCTGTGTCCACCATCCAAGCCATCCTTTTCCTCCCTGACAGAATCTATGAGTAATAAGAATATAACCGCTTTTCAACAATCCACTTACAGGTCTGTGGCATCCTGGAATTGGGAAGGGATAAGGACCCTCCCATGTTTCACCGTTATCATATGAAATCGCTTTAAAACAATCAAGACCGAGAAAACTATTTTCTCTCATAAAAGTTACAAGTTTACCATCAGGAAGTTCAAGGATACTGCCTTCACATAGATTAAGTCCTTCTTTTGATGCAATTTTAACCTGTCCATTCCATTTTTTCCCTCTATCATCAGAAATATAAACCATCTGTTCAAGATAACCCTTCTCATTATATCTCTGTGAAGCAATAAGATATCTTCCATTTTTAAGTTCTTTTAGTTTATCAGGTACAAAACCAGGTATGGGAAGTTCTATTTTTTTACTCCATGTTTTACCTTCATCCAAACTGTACCACATAAAAAGTTTTCTCAATTTTATATCCTTTTCTCCTGCTCCTTTATCACAAATTATAACAACTTTTCCATCACTTAAATGAGAAATTCTCGGACAGTTCCATCCAGAGTCAACTTCAGAAAGATGAAATTTATCTGACCATGTTCTTCCCCTATCTGAACTTACTTTATAAACAACTCTTGAATAACTTCTGTCTGCATGATGTTTACATTCAAGAAAAACACATATCAATTTACCCGAAGGTAATAGAACAACATCAGGAAATGCTTCATAAATACTATCATCCCTGCTTATAATAAACTTTTCCATCTTTCCTCCTTTTT
>DAORXQ010000009.1 GCA_035371905.1 bacterium
ACTTTATAAAGGTCTTCTTCCTCTTCATTAAAATTCACTCTGTATTTATAATCAGGATATTCATTTAAAACACCTTCAATATTATCGGGTAAAGGCACATCTTTATTTCCGTAAATCTGTTCAATCTGAGTAAAAATCTTATCTGCAATAAAAGAAATATTAACCGAACTTTTACTCCTTTCACTTAAATTCATAATTACAGGATAAACTTTTATAAGAGTTATAATTCCACAGGCAAGAATAAAAAGCCCGATTAAAACTGTTATCAAAGTAAACCCATATTTCAATCTTCTATTACACATTTCCCTGTTATATTATGTATCTTTATCTTTTTTTCCTTTTTTGAAACTTCTTCAAGTAAAATTATATGTCCTGCCTGTTTTGCTGTTCCATCAGGGAGAAAAACAAGAGGATTCACACCATCTGTTTTTTCTTTTATTCTGATATTTTCTGGCATCTTTATCTCTTTCCATACAGGTGATTTTCCTTCTTTTAAAATTCTGAAACTTCTCTCATTAAAAATTACATAAAAACTGCATCTCTCATTTATAGCATATTCTCTTGCAAAATTCACACCCTCTACAATTTCAGCACAGGCAGAATTTAAAAGATACTGCTGATGATACTTCTGAATAAAAATTGTAACAGGAATTAAAAATAAAAGAAAAATAAAAAGAACAATTAAAATCTCAAGAAATGTAATACCTTTTTTACCCATAAAGTTATTTATTTTCAATAAATTCTTTATGAAGTTGAGTCAGTGCTTTCTGTCCATCCTTTTTTCTTATTACGCAGGATATTTTTATTTCAGAAGTACTTATCATTTCTATATTTATTCCTGATTTTGCAAGACAGTTAAACATTTTTCCTGCGACACCCGGCTGGTTCATCATCCCTATACCTATAATTGAAACCTTACAAATATCTGAATCAGTAATAACTTTTTCAGCACCTATCTCTTTACCAATTTTTTCAACAATATTTTTTGCTTTTTCCATATCATTTATGTTTACAGTAAAAGAAATATCTGCAGAATTATCCCTTCCAACATTCTGAACAATAACATCAACATTTATTCCTGCCTCTCCAAGTGCTGAAAATATTTTTCCTGCTATTCCCGGTTTATCAGGAACTTTAAAAATTGAAATTTTTGCCTGATTTTCATCTATTGAAACAGAAGAAACAACTGCACCCTCTTTTAATTCCATTTCCTTTACCATTGTACCCTCCGTATTTTTAAATGTGGATTTGACATAAAAAGGTACTTTATATTTTTTTGCAAATTCAACCGCTCTTGACTGCATAACTTTTGCTCCACTGCTTGCCATTTCAAGTAACTCATCATAGGAAATAACAGATATCAATTTTGCATTTTCAACTCTATTAGGGTCAGCAGTATAAACACCTTCAACATCTGTGTAAATTTCACATATATCCGCCTTTATTGCTCCACTTATTGCTATTGCAGTAAGGTCAGACCCTCCCCTTCCAAGAGTTGTAATTGAATTTTCTGAACTTATGCCCTGAAAACCAGCCACTACAACAATTTTATCTTTATTAAGTTCTTCAATAATTTTTGATGGTTCTATTTTCTGAATTCTTGCTTTTGTATGTAATGTATCTGTTTTAATTCCTGCAAAATATCCTGGAAAACCTTCTGCCTGTTCTCCATAACTTTCAATAGCCATACATAAAAGAGCAACAGATACAATTTCTCCTGTGGATAAAAGCAAATCAAGTTCTTTTTCAGGTGGATTTGGCATAATCTGTTTTGCAAGTGATATTAAATTATCTGTTGTTTTTCCCATGGCAGAAACAACAACCACTACTTTATTACCCTTTCTCTTTGTCTCAACCACTTTTTTTGCAACAAATTTAATTTTTTCAATATCTGCCACTGAACTCCCACCATATTTTTGAACAATTAAAGCCATCTTTACTCCTTTTTCTAATAAATTATAACATTTAGTTTACAAAAACAAAAATCATGGGTATAATAAATTTATGGAGAGAAATAAAGAACTTGAAAAATACAAAATAATCTGGAATAACATTCCTTGTATTATTTTTATACTTGACGAAAAAAGAAATATCCTTGAAGCAAATGAGAAAATAAAGGAACTTGATTATGAGATTGAAGATTTAATTGGAAAAAATCTTTATGACATTCCCTCTTTTATTTCAAAAGATTCTCTAAATAAATTATTTGAAAAAAAAGGGGAAATTATAAAACTTGATGTCTTTTCTGGAAAAAAAGAGAAAAAAATAGTTAATGCACAGTTAATAGAATTAGAAGAAGAAACAGCAAGGTATTTAATCATAATCCATGATATAACAGAGGAAGAACAGATAAAAACAAAATTATATGAAGACGAAGAATTGCTTAAAGAGTGGTTTAATCTTGCTGAAAAAAGTGTTGCTGGAATTTATATTTATGATGAGGATTTCAATTTTTTATATGTTAATCCTTCCTTCTGTAATATTACGGGTTACACTGAAGAAGAAATAATAGGGAAAAAGAAATCATATGAACTTGTGCATCCAGATGATGTTAATTTATCAAAAGAAATGGCAGAAAAGAGATTTAAAGGAGAAATTGAAATAGCAAGTTTTAATATAAGATTTAAAAGACCAGATGGAAAGATAAGACAATGTTTTGCAATTGGAAGAGTTGGAAGATACAAGGGGAAAAAAGTTATAACCGGAACTTTAATTGATATTACAGATAGGGTAAATCTTGAAAACAAATTAAAAGAAGAACATGCATTACTTGAAAAAACATTAGATGGAACAATTCATGCAATATCAAAAATAGTTGAAATTAAAGACCCTTATACAGCAGGTCATCAAATAAATGTTGCAAAATTATCTGAAGAAATATCAAAAGAAATTGGATTTAATAAAGAAAAAATTAAAGAAATTATATATGCATCATTACTGCACGACATCGGTAAAATTTCTGTTCCAACTGAAATCCTTGTCCTTCCAAGAAAATTAACACCAATTGAATTTTCTATAATAAAGACACATCCTATTGTTGCTTATAATATACTGAAAGTAATACCGAATTTTGAAAATCTTGCTGAAATAGTTTTACAGCACCATGAACGACTTGATGGAACTGGTTATCCAAGAGGAATTAAAGGAGAAAAAATTTTAAAAGAAGCCAGAATAATTGCTGTAAGTGATGTTGTTGAAGCAATGATTAATCATAGACCTTATAGACCTGCTTTAAGTTTAGAAGAAGCACTTGAAGAAATAGACAATAATAAAGGTATAAAGTATGATGAAGAAATTGTAGATGTAGTTATTTACTTATTTAAAAAGAAAAATTTTAGTTTTATTTAGACAGGTATAATTTCAAACTTAAAATCATTTCCACTTTTCATAATACTTAAAACTTCAAATCTAAATGGAAGATTAATCTTTTTTGAATTCAGATAAATTTGGGCAACCTGTTCAATCTTTTTCAATTTTCTTTCATTAACTGCTTCCTGAGGTAGTCCAAAATTATCAGAACTTCTTGTTTTAACTTCTATAAAAATAATTTCTTTTCTTCTCTTTGCAATTAAGTCAATTTCTCCTATTTTTGTCCTGTAATTTTTCTCAATTATTCTGTATCCTTTCTTCCTTAAAAACTCAACTGCTTTCTCCTCTCCAAGTTTCCCGAACTCAATATTCCTCATTTATTTTTATTTCTTAAGTAATACATTTTTGCTCTTGGTGCAAGACGATTTCTTTCTCTTGTTTTTAAAACTTCAATCTTTACAATATTAGGAGAATATAATGGAAAAATTCTTTCAACTCCTTCTCCATAAGAAATTTTTCTTACTGTAAAAGATTCCCTTATTCCCTTCCCTTTTCTTCCAATACACGTTCCTGTAAAAATCTGAATTCTTTCTTTTTCTCCTTCTTTTATTTTTATATGAACCGCTATTTCGTCTCCAGGCCAGAATTCAGGAATTTCTTTACTTGGTTTCAATTTCTCTTCAATTTCTTCAACTTTTTTCAATGTCATCTTTTCCTCCCTGTTTTATATATTTTTCATAAAGGTCAGGTCTTTTTTCCTTTGTTCTTTCAATTGCCATTTTTCTTCTCCATCTTTCTATTTCTTTATGGTTTCCAGAAATTAAAACTTCAGGTACTTTCATCCCTCTAAAATTTTCAGGTCTTGTATAGCATGGCCAGTCAAAAATATAATTGTAAAAACTATCATAACGGGGTGCATCTTCTGGTAAAACTCCTTTTAAAAGACGAACAACACTATCAACTATTACCATCGCAGGAAGTTCTCCACCTGTAAGAATATAATCACCTATTGAAATTTCATAATCACAGATTTTACTTACCCTTTCATCAACTCCTTCATAATGTCCACAGATTATAACAAGTCCCTTTTCTTCACTCAATTTTTTTGCAATCTGTTGATTATAAAGAATACCTGTTGGACTTGTTAAAATAACCTTTCCCTCTCTATTTTCTTCTTTAATTTTTTCAACCGCATCATAAATTATATCACATTTTAATACCATCCCTTTTCCTCCACCATATGCTTTATCATCCACTTTTTTATGTTTATCCTTTGAAAAATCTCTCAGATTCCATATTTTTATCTCTACAATTTTTCCCTTTTTTGCCCTTTTTACAATACTTACATCTAAAGGAGTAAATATTTCAGGGAAAATGGTGATTATGTCAATTCGCATTTAAGTTTATATAATTCCTTTTTTCTTTAAAAATGATTCAACTGTCTTACTCGGTTTTGCTCCTGTGTTCAACCAGTATTTAACCCTGTCTTCTTTTACCTCAAAAATTACAGGGTCAGGTAGAGGGTCATAGTATCCTAAAATTTCAAGAACATCTCCTCTTCCATCTTTTTCATCACTTACAGCCACAACTCTAAAAAAAGGTCTATTCCTCTTTCCTTTTCTCACCAATCTTATTTTTGTTGCCATATTTTTTTCTCCTTTTATACTTTTTCCTCTTTCTGTGTCTCTATGCTTTTATGAACTGCAAGAGCAATTTTTGTTACTTCTAAACCATCTTCTCCAAAAGCAGTTATTGAATTTTCCCTTTTCAAATCTTCAATCTTATACCCATTTTTTATGTGAATTATATTATAAACGAAATCCGCAATACTTTCAATACCATATCCAGAATAAAAGGTATGCCCCATTTTTTTCACCTCATTAATAAAAACAGGATTATAGGTCATAACTCCATTTTCCTGATAACAAACTCTTGTACCCCTATCCTGACTGTCGCATTCTATAACTCCTTTTTCTCCAACAAGTTTAAATCCTTGATTAACAATACTCTCAAAATTTTCAGGTAAAATCCATGAAAGTTCAAAAGATATAACTGCACCATTTTCAAATTCAACAGTTGCAACAACTGCATCAAAAGTATCTATTCCAAGTGATTTTAATTTATTTTTTATTCCCTTGGCATAAACATTTTTACCATTACTTTTCAAAAACCATCTCATTAAATCAAAAAAATGTACACCAAGAAACCAGACAGGAGAACTTTTAGGAGCCCAGTTAGGAAACCAGTCCCTTGGCACAACAATTTTATCCTCCATATGAACAGAACCGTATTCAACTTTTCCAATCTTTCCCTCATCTATATCCTTCTTAATTGTCTGATGAAATGGGTCAAACCTTTTATGAAAATCAACCTGAAGTAAAACATTATTTTTCCTGCATTCCTCTATCATTTCATTACATCCCTCAACAGTCACATCAAGTGGCTTTTCAACAAATACATGAATTTTTTTATTTGCAGCATATAAAGTTGGTTCTTTATGAAAAGGGTCAGGAGTAGCAATTGCAACACCATCAAGTTCTTCTTTCTCAAACATTTCTCTGTAATCTGGATAACCCTTTACATTAAATTTTTTTACCTGACTTTCAAGAACCTTTTCATTTATATCACAAATTGCATTAAGTTTACATATTCCAGATTTTTCAAGTTGACTGTATGTATTTAATATATTTGTCCCGAATTTTCCAAGACCTATTATTCCAAGTTTTATCATTTTTCCACCTCCATTATTCTTAAAACTGTTCTAATTAAAATTTCACTTGCTTTCTTAATATCATCTATTTTTATTTTCTCATGGTCTGAATGGGCATCATCAAGTTTCCCGGGACCAAAAACAACAACAGGCATTTTCCCTACTCTGTTAAACAATCTTGCATCACAACTTGCAATAAAACCTTCAACAACAGGTACAATTCCTGTCTCTTCAGATGCTCTTTCCATGGTTTTAACAAGGATATGGGAAGGAGAAATGGAATAAGAATCATTATGCAATTTTGGAAAAGAAAGTTTATAATTGGAAACAATCCAGTCATCCCCACAGTTTTTAATAACATCTTCAAATTCACTTTTTATCCCATCAAGTGTCTTATTCGGTAAAAATCCAATTCCACCTTCAATTTCAACTTTTCCACAGACCATACTTGGCCATCCATCACTTTTAATCACTCCAAAATTCAATTGAACCGGCTGTTTAAATCTTTCAAATAGAGGGACATTTTTACTTTCCTCAATCAATTTTTTTTCAAAATCTTTAAGTTTCGGATAAAGATAACAGAACTTTTCAATTGCATTAACACCTTCCCATATTTTACCCATATGGACACTCTTCCCAAACAATTCAAGTTTAAACCATACAGCACCTCTATTTGCAGGAGTAATTTTAAGTTCTGTCGGCTCAAGGACAATAACGCCATCCCCTTTATATCCCTGCCTTATTAAAGACAAAGTCCCATTCCCACCAATTTCCTCTTCAACAACAATTTCAATTATAAGTTTCCCTGAAATTTCTATATTCATTTTTTTAAGTGTAAGTAAGGTTAAATAAATTGTTGCAATCTGACCTTTCGCATCACAAGCACCCCTTCCGTAAATATAACCCTCCTTCTCTTCTGGAATAAAAGCATTCTTCCAGTTGGTTGCAGGTACTATATCTGAATGAGTATTTAAAATTAGAGTATATCCTTCACCTTTTCCTATTTCAAGAATAAGATTTTTTCTTTTTGAGTAATCACATGGCTTGTCACTGCATGTGTATTCAGGGTCTTTTTTTATATTTTCATCTATTTTAACAAGAGAGCTTTTACCGAATTTTTTAAATTTTTCATAAATAAAATTTTGGATTTTTTCTTCACCTATACCTGAAATACTCTCAAATCTTATCAAGTCATTTAAAAATTCTTTTGCCTCATTTAAACTTTCTTCAATTATTTTTTTAATTTCAACCACCAAAAACCTCCATTATTGCATCTTCAATAACTTCACATCCTTCTAAAACCGCTTTTTCATTTATAATAAGAGGTGGATTTACTTTTATAGTCGCACCCTTAAAACCAACTGGAGCAAAAAATAACAAACCTTTTTCAAAACATTTTTCAACGATTTTAAATGCAATATCAGGTTCTGGTTCTTCGGTTTTTGCCTTTACTATATGTAATCCCCATACAAGCCCTTTTCCACAGATAAAACCAACGCAATCATATTTTTTCAATTTTAAAAGTTCTCTTTCAAAAATTTTCCCCATTTTTTCGGCATTCTCCCACAATTTATATTTTTCTATATATTTAATACTTCCAAAAGCAGCAGCACAGCACAAAGGATTTCCTGTATGGGTACTTGTCATTGTCCCCGGTTCATACTGGTCCATAATTTCTTTTTTTCCAACAACCGCAGATATTGGAAGAGAACTTGAAATCCCCTTTCCAAGAATAAACATATCAGGAATTACACCATAATGCTGAAATCCCCAGAAAGTCCCTGTCCTTCCAAAACCTGCCTGTATTTCATCAAATATTAAAAGAACTTCATTTTTATCACACCATTCCCTTAAATTTTTAGCATATTCAACAGGCATAAAAGATGCATTTCCACCCTGATATGTTTCACTTATAACAGCACAAACATCTTTTTCTTCCACTCCTTTTTCCTTTAATGTCCTTAAAAATAAATCAAAACTTTTATCCTTACATCTCGGGTCTCCTGGAAAAGGAACCTGTATAATATCATGGTCAGGATTAACAATCCATTCTTTTAGATTTGGTATTCCTCCTATCATCTGAGCTCCGAGTGTTCTTCCATGAAAAGCACCTTCAAAGGAGATTATAACTTTTTTATTTTTCTTTTTTCCATAAGTTCTTGAAAGTTTTATCGCACATTCAACACTTTCAGCACCTGTTGTAAGAAGAAAAACCTTTTTTAAAGGTTCGGGAGAAAGAGAAGCAATTTTTTCAACAAGTTCTGCTCTTATTTCAGAAGGAAAACAGTAATTATGTAAAAGTGGTTTTTCAATCTGTTTTTTTATCTCATCAAGAACAAAATCATTCCCATGACCTGCATTTGCAACAAGAACGCCAGAAGAAAAATCCAGCCACATATTTCCATACTTATCAAACACATTTATACCCTTTGCCCTATCCCATACTATTGGTGGTTGACCTGACATTGAACGGGGTTCATACTTTCTCAATTTTTCAAGAACAGGTATTGATTCAGGAACAGGTATATCTGTAACAATTCTCCTGAATTCTGTTTCAATTTTTTTTACCTTTTTAGGAATTAATTCAAATTCTTTTCCCACTTTTACCTCCTCTTTTCATTTTATTAAAAAAATCAAGTATATAATACTACTTTTTATTTTAAGATTCAAAACAGAGTAAAAATTCTGACAAAAAATTAATGCTTATTATATACTTTCTCAACAAAATCTATTATTTTTTCTATTTTTGCAAGCCGACCCTTTCCAGTTTTTCCACTTGCAAGTTCACCCTCTTCCGGTTCTACAAAATAATATCCATGCTTTTTCAATTTTTTAACATTTTCCTGTACTATTGAATTCAACCACATATTTTCATTCATTGCAGGAGCAAAAATAACAGGTCCACTAAAAGCAAAAATTGTAGCAGTTAAAAGGTCATCACATATTCCTGAAGATACTTTTCCAATTATATTTGCAGTAGCGGGACATACTAGAATTATTGAAGCAAAATCAGCAAGGGCAATATGGTCTTCCTCATAAGTCTTTTTTTCAAACATATCAGAATAAACAGGATTTCTTGATAGTGTCTCAAAAGTCAAAGGACTAACAAATTTTTTTGCATTTTCAGTCATTACTACTTTAACAGACCAGTTATTTTTTATTAAATTTCTCACAACCTCACAACTTTTATATATCGCGATAGAACCCGTCACTCCAACAACTATATTTTTTCTTTTCAATTTTTCAGCCATAAAGATATTATACAACCATTTGCAAAAAATTAAAAATTGTATTAAAATTATTTGGTTTTTTTATTTAAAAAAGAAAAACTATGGAAGAATACAGATTAAAATTAAAAGGAGAAATTATAGAAGATTATAAAATAGAAGAAATGATATGGCACGGAGGAACATCAAATATTTATAAAGGAGTATCTCTGAATTCAAATTTTCACAAAATCGTTGCAATTAAAGTCCTCCATCCTCACAGAAATTTCTCACATCAAATAAAATCCTTTGAAAAGGAATTCAAAATTTTAAAAAAACTCTCACATCCAAATATTTTAAAAGTTTACAAATTTGGTAAAATTGATAAACTATATTATATAATTATGGAATACATTGATGGAATGAGTTTAAAAATCATGTTAAATGAAAAAGCAGAAGTTTCCCCTAACACACTTTTAAAAATATTAATAAAAGTCGGAGAAACGATTGAATATATACACTCAAAAAAGATTGTTCACAATGATATAAAACCAGAAAATATTCTTATCAGTAAAAACTTCCTTGATTTAAAACTTATTGATTTTGGTTATGCAGAAAAACTATCATTTTTCAGAAAAAGAGTTAACTATACAGGAGGGACTGAAAAATATATTGCTCCTGAAAGAAAAAATGGTATTATTGATTTTAAAAGCGATATTTATTCTTATGGAGTAATGCTGGAAGAAATTTTATCCGGTTATGATTTAATTGAAGAAATTTATCCGGTTATACTCTCAGCAAAATCTGAAAATCCTGAAAAAAGACCTCATTTAAAAGACATAATAAAAAAATTAAAGGCAATTTATGAAAATTGGAATAATCAGTGATATACATTCAAACCTTGAAGCATTTCAATCCACCATTAACTTTTATGAAAAAAATAAAGTTGATAAAATTATTATCTGTGGAGATATTATTGGATATGGTCCTGACCCGAATGAATGTATAGATTTAGCAGAAAAAAATGCAGAAGTTATATTAAAAGGAAATCATGAAGAAGGAATTATAAAAAATGATTTTTCAAAATTTAAAAAATTTGCAAAAATTACACTTGAATGGACAATTAAAGAAATTAAAGAAAAAATAGAAAAAATTTTAAAGTGGAAAGAAAAAGAAGAATTTGGTGATTTACTTTTTTTTCATGCTTCTATAACTGATAATTACTACAAATATCTTTTTAAAATAACAGATACAGAAGAAGAATTTGAAAAACTTAATAGAAAAATATGTTTCATAGGACATACTCATATTCCAGTAGTTTTCAGAAAAGATATGAATACAGGGAAAATTGAAAAAATTTTAACTGATTTTTCTGGAAGGATTGAACTTGATATAGAAGAAAATTTTAAATACATAATAAATACAGGAAGTGTTGGTTTTCCAAGAGATGGTTTCCCATTTGCTTGTGTTTCTGTTTATGATACTGATAGAAAAAATTTTAAACTTTACAGAATTGAATATGAAATTGAAAAAACTATTAAAAAAATATTGGAAAAAGGATTGCCCTCAAAAATCTGTAATTATTTAAAAGGTTTCTGATTTAGGATTCAATTCTTTTATTTTTGATGAAATATCTTCCCTTTGGATTGTAGTTTCAGAAGAAATAATATTTATCCAGCCATTTTCTTCTTTCTCTTTTAATATCTTTTCAACAGGTTTTCCTGTAATTTGATTTATTGCCCAGGCAAGTGATATATCAAAAAATGAAAAGTTTTTTCTTAAATTTTTAAATTCTTCTTCCTTTATTTTTCCTGTCTTACAAATTTTCTCCATTATTTTTTCTGCATAATAAGGAGAAGTTGCTCTTTTTTCTATTTCAATTGCTTCACTGAATATAGGAATTAAATCTTCTTTTTCTTCTTTCATCGCATTTTCAAGTATCTGAATTGAATTTTTTATTTCTTCATAAGTGGCTTTTTTAATTTCTGAAAATCCAGTAAGAACTGAAAATGCAAAAACAACTAAAATTAACTTTTTCATAAAACCCTCCTTTTTTTCAATCCTTTTTACCCTATTATTATTTTACCTCAATTTTAAATTTTTCACTTTTAATTTTATAAATTTTATTATAAGGAGGACGACTGTATTTTGAACTTATATAATATGAATTAAGTGCTTTTTCTTTTTCTCCAAATGCTTCCCACATAATTCCTTCTTCAAAATAAATCTTCCAGTCAGTCGGGTTATTCTTCTGTCCTTTTCTGTATGTTTCTATTGCTTGATTCAATTTCTCTTCATAAGGAATACCTCTATTATAACAATTTTTTGCTTCTGACCACTGTAACCATGCTTTTAAAATATAACATTCAGGATTTTTTGGCTGCATATAAGAAATGAATGATAAATATTCAATTGCTCTATTATAATCTCCACAATGAAATGCCTGGTCAACTTTAAGCCAGATAAATGGAACTGAAAAATGAAATATAAAAATACAGAAAAATGGAAGTGCTACAAAAATAAAAGTTATAAAAATTTTTCTTTTTCTCATATCCTTTGCGCTTGCCGGGAATTGAACCCGGATTCTCTGGCTCCGGAGGCCAGCGCTTTATCCACTTAAGCCACAAGCGCCATATTAAAATTTTAAACCATGCATATAAATTTTCAAGTTTAAAAGTCAAAAATATATTAATTACCTTTTGGACACCTACGAGGTGGCTGGTGGGAATTGTTGAAGGACTTACTTTTTGACAGGGCCTTTTACTTCATCTTTTATAAAGGCAATTCTTCTACATCTCGGACAAACTACTTTTAAAACATCCTGTCTATTTATAGGAGGTACAAATTTTTCTTCATATTCAGTTGGTATTTTTAACTTTTTAATCAACTCTGTTATTATGACTGGCTGGCTGAATGCAAGATTACCAAGTTTACTGTAAATATGCCTTATATGTTTTTCAGTTCCTATAATTTCTCCACAGGTGACACAGATGACTAAATCATGCTCAATTTTATTCTGAACCTCATTTACATCTTTTAAATATGAAACATCAAATTGATTTGTAAGTTTTATACCTTCCTTTGTTATACAATTTCTCTCACATTCTCCACAGAAAATACATCTATCAGGATTATGAATTAAAATTCTTTTTTTATTTTCAATATCATCTATCATATCAATTGCTTTTGAAGGACATACTTGATAGCAACCTCCACATCCAACACATTTTTCCTCATTATATTTTGGTTTTCCCCTAAATCTTGGAAATGGTTTATGCTCTTTGTATGGAAATTCTGTTGTATATGGCTTTGAAATTAAACTTGTTATTGCCTCTTTTAATTCCCTTATTTTTGGTTTTTTCATTCCTTTTCCTCCATTTTATTCACAACACTTTTCTCCCATAATTTTATTCCTGCCTTTATACTAGCATTTGATAAAGCATGAGCAGCAGTTGGTCCAGTTATTAAAATAAAGATAGCACACAAAAATCCTTTTAAAGAAATATCTAAAGGACCACTTACAATAACACCAAGTAAAATCATACATGTTCCAAGAGTTACACATTTTGTTGATGCTTGTAATCTATTATAAATATCAGGAAAACGAACAAGTCCTATGCAACCAAAAAGATTAAATAACCCTCCTATAAACATAAAAATTAAACTTATAATTTCTCTCATTTTTTACCTCACTCATCAAATCCTTTACCACTTAAAAATTTACTTACAGCAAGTGTTCCTATAAAACTCAATAAAGCCCATGATAAAGCAATATTCATATAAAAATCAATCTTTGTCATAAATGAAACTATTGCGCAGAAGTTTACAACAATTATACCAAGAATATCAATTCCAACAACCCTATCAGCAGGAGTTGGACCCCTTGAGATTCTATAAAGACACATAAAACAACAGAATAAAAGCAAAGTAATCAAAAGAGTAATCATTCAAATATCCTTTCTATTATTTTTTCAAATTTTCTTACAATAATTTCAGTTGCCTTTTCAATATCATCTGTTTTTACATTTATCCAGTGAATATATAAAAAACCATCAGGGTCAATTTCAACACTCATCGTTCCTGGTGTTAAAGTTATTGAATTTGCAAGAAGTGTTAAAGCACTTTTATTTTTCAATCTTGTTTTTACTTTAACAATTCCTGGTCTTATTGGTAAATTTGGATGTAGAACCCTATAAGCAACATCAAAATTTGCAACAATACACCAGAATATTAAAACAGGAATATAACCAATTGCCCATAAATACCTTTTTATATCAAAGAACTTATGTGGACTTTCAGTAAATCCCTCTCCAAAAATCATACCAACCAAAATAGAGATTAAAATTCCTGCTAAAATAACCTGCCAATCAATCCCATATTTAAAAGGCCATGTTAAAAATATCCATGCAATAAAAAGTAAAATTCCTAATATACCCTTTTTCATATTATACTCCCAGTACTTTACTTATATATTGTAAAACACCTCCATCAAAGACATCAATAACAGGACCAAAAATTCCATCTGTCATTCCTATTAAAAGAAGTCCTGTAAAAATACATAAAATTGAAAGAATTATCAAAGGAACAATCATGGTATCAGGAACCTCTTTTATTTTTTCAAGTTTACTTTTGTCAAATTTTTCTCCCTTTCCATAAATTGCATATCTTAAAACTTTTGTAAATGAAGATAATGTTAAAATACTTCCTATTACAGCCCATAAAGCAATTACAGGTCTACCTGCTTTTATTGCTGCAAGGATAATTATAAGTTTACTCCAAAAACCATTAAAAGGAGGGATTCCTGAAATTGAGAGAGAAGCAACAAGTGTAGAAAAAGAAGTTATAGGCATTTTTTTATAAAGAAGTCCCATTTTATTTAAATCCCTTGTTCCTGTTTCATACTCTATGCTTCCTGAATCAAGAAATAAAAGTGATTTAAATAAAGAATGGTTAAATAAATGGAAAATCCCTCCAAGAATTCCAAGTGGTGTTCCGAGTCCAATTCCAACAAATACATAACCAATCTGGCTTATTGAATGGTATGCCAATAGTCGCTTTAAATCCCATTGTAATAAAGCAAGACATACACCAACAATCATTGAAATAACACCAAGAGAAACTAAGATCTGACTTAATAAAGGAGTAAATCCAAAAAGATTAAATATAAGCCGGCAGATTACATAAACACCGAGTGCCTTAATAACTACACCAGATAGCATTGAACTTATGGGAGCAGGAGCAGAAGGATGTGCATCTGGAAGCCAAGCATGAAAAGGAACAAGTGCTGACTTAATCATAAATCCAGAAATTATTAAAACAAAGGCAAATCCAATTAAATTATCATAAGGTATATCTCTTAAAATTCTTGCAACATCAGCAATATTTAATGTACCTGTCTTTCCATATAAAAGTGCAACTCCATATAAAACAAATAAACCAGAAACTGTTCCCATTACAAGATATTTAAAACTTGCCTCAAGTTCACTTGCTTGACATCCGAAACCAACAAGGGCATATGAGGCAATAGAGGCAATCTCCATAAATACAAATAAATTAAATAGGTCTCCAGAAAGAACCGTTCCATTCATTCCACCAACCATAAGAAGAAACAAAGAATAATATCTTAATTTTGAAGTGAACCTTTTTTCAATATAGTTAATTGAAAATAAAGTAGCCATAAAAGAGATTAAGTTTATGATTATAAGAAGCAAACAGGAAAGTCCATCAAGAACAAGAACTATTCCGAAAGGTGCTTTCCATCCTCCTATATGATAAACATATTCCTGATTAAGTGTCATTAAAGATAAAAGTAATAAAATAAATGTTGTTAAATTACCAAGGACATCTGGAACCCACTTAATCTTCCTTGAAACCATAGGGATAAAGAATGCAACTCCAAAAGGTATAACTATAAATAAAGGTAAATTCACCATTTTCCTATCCTTTTAATTTTCTCATTTCTGTTATATCAAAAGTTCCATACCTTTGGTATAATCTAATTGCAATAGAAACCATTAAAGCAAGAATACCAAGACCTATGACTATACTTGTTAAAACCATTGCCTGTGGTAATGGGTCAACTGCTTTTTGTGAAAACTCAACTATATTTGTATTAGGTTGCAAAATTGGTGGTATTCCATTTTTTCTATAACCAATAAGGATTAAAAATAGATTAACCGAATATTCCATAACCCATAGACCAAGGATAATTTTTACAACATTCTTTTTACAACAGACACCATAAAGACCTATTAAAAACAAAACAAAGCATAAATAGTAAATCATTTTTTATCCCTTTTTTCAGTTGTTATAAGTTTTCCTTTACCATCTTCAAAAATAACCCTTACAACCGAAAGAATTATAAATATCATAAACAAACATGCACCAACCTTTAATCCTATGCTTAAATTACATAAAGGTATAATCCCTGCAGAAAAAAGTTTGAAATTTCCTGTAGGATGATATTTTTCTATGAAGTTTGAAAAGAATACACCTGTAAAATAAATACCTAAAGTTGCTATCAATAAAAACAAAATTGCACCCAAACTATCAAGTTCAGAAGCAAGAACTTTACCAATTTTTCTTAAAGCATATTCTCTTCCAAAAGCAAGTGTAATCAATATAAATGTTGCAGCAAAAACAACTCCACCGGGAAAACCACCACCAGGACTTAAATGACCAAAAACAACAATATATGCACCAAATAAAAATATAAAACCCTTAATCCATCTTGTAACTGTCTTAACTATTAAACTCATTCCTTTTTCTCCATTATTCATCCTTACTCCTTTTTCTTGCATATACCCTTAAAATTGCAAGTGCTCCAAGTATTGAAGTAAATAAAATTGTTGCTTCACCAAGTGTATCATATCCCCTGTAATCAAAAATTATACCATTTACAATATTACCCGCTCCTGTTTCTTTAAGTCCATTTAAAAGATATCTATTTGAAGGTGCATCAGGGTTTAAAGTAAAAGAAGGTGTCCCAAAGGAAGGCAAATATCTTAATGCTTCCATAGCAAATATAAAGAAAACAAATATAAAAGCAAAAGTTGTTATAAGTCCAAAGAAATCCCTTTCTTCCTCAATTGTTGTTAAATCCCTTCTGATGGTTGCTCTTATTAAAATTATTAATGATAAAACCTCAACAACCATTTGTGTTATTGCTATATCAGGTGCTCCAAGTAAAAGAAATATAATACCTGAAAAATAACCAACCGGAACAATTGCTATAATTGCAGAAAGTAAATCTTTTGTTTCAAGACATATAATACTTCCAATTATCATAAAAACAAGCAAAATTCCAACAATAATTTCTACCATATAAACTCCTTAAAATTTAATAAATAATACAAATAAAACAATACAACCAATTAAAATCCATGTCAAATAAGTTGGCAAAACACCTGTATGTGTTGCTCTTATTCCTTCTCCAAGATAAAATACAATCCTTTTTCCATCTTCATATAAGTCAAATATTTTTTTCTTTGCACCTTCATACATCTTTGTTAAGAATGGTTGCTTTTCAATTGTTTTATAAAATTCTGTTCCACTCATCTCCATTTCTTTCAATTTTTTCTCTCCACCAATAAATGTTGAAACAGTTCTTTTCCTTGAAGGTAAAAATATTAAAAAGATTATTAAGCCAAAAATTAAAGAAATAAAAATTAAAGTTAAAGTTGGCAATAAATAATCATAACCTTTCTCAATGAATATACCTATTGAATTTTCAAAAATTTTTACAGGATAGAGAAATCCAAAACCAAATAAAATACATAGTAAAGAAAGAACAATTACAGGTAATAACATTAGAAATCCTACCTCTTCAATTTTTTCTTTATATTCTTTTATATGTCCAAGAAATACAGAATGGACAATCTTTAAGAAACTTGCAAGAGTTAGTGCAGAACCTATCATACCACAGATAATCCAAATATTCCAAGAGAAATCCCCTGTCTTTGCTCCTTCAAAAAGTCCTTGATAGATTAAATATTTAGAGAAGAAACCATTAAAAGGAGGAACACCACTTATTGATAATGAACCAATTAAAAATGTTATAAATGTAATTGGCATAAACCTACTTAATCCACCGAGTTTTTCAAGTTCAACTTCCTTTGTTTTCTTTTCAACATTACCTGCACCAAAAAACAAAAGTGATTTATAAATTGAATTATTTAGCATGTGGAAAAGACCTCCAATAATTCCTGCTGGATTTGTTGATGCAATTCCAAGGACCATATAGCCAACCTGACTTATAGCATGATAAGATAAAAGTTTTTTCATATTATGTTGAACTATTGCCATTAAAACAGCACACACAATTGTTAAAGAGCCAATCAATCTTAAAATAAACCATAAACCAGAATGTAAATCATTACTATATTCAAAAATATTAAGTAAAATCCTTGAAAAAAGATAAATACCAAGGAGTTTATCAAGTGAAGCAGGTAAATATGCAAGGATTGGAGATGGTGTATTTTCTGCTATTTCAGGAATCCATGTATGAAAAGGCATACAGCCTGCCTTTGCAAATGAAGCACAAATTAAAGAAAAGAAAATACCAATTTCAAGTCCACTTGCTATAAAAATATTCATATCTGTTATTGTATATTTTCCTGTAAGATAAATTAAACCACATATACCAAAAATCAAAAATGAATCACTACCACCAACTATTATCATTGTCTTTTTTGCAGAATATGCATTTTCTTGTCCAAATATACTCAAAATTAAATAAAGTGTAATTGCAAGAAATCCCCAAAAAACAGAAAAAAGGACTAAATTATTTGAAAAGATAGCACCTATTGAGGAAGAAAGTGTCCATAAAATATAAGCATAATATCTATTTGAGTTTTCAAAATTTTCAAGATAAGAAAAACTATAAATAAGGACAAGTAATGTAAAGAGAGAGATAAAAATAGAGATGAAAATAGAGAGAGGGTCTATTAAAAATATTTCTGTGATATAATAAGGAGACCCTTTAAAAAGCAAAATAGAAAAAGAAAGGAATAGTAAAGACACCAAACCACTTATTATCTCTTTCAAATATTTTATCCTTGAAGGAATTATTCTGCATAAGATTCCAGATATGAAACCAACAGAAAAAATACTTAAAACAATTTTTTCCATAATTTTTCCTCTTTACCAATTTCTTTTCTTATTTTTTCTGTCTTTTCAATTGATTTTTTTACCAAGTCCTCAAAACTATAAATCTTTTTATTTTTCTCCTTATCATATACTGCAATCCTTTCTGTACAGCAATAACATGGGTCAACACCTGCAAGAATTATACAAACATCTGAAATTGTCTCACCAATACAACTTGCTTTAAATGTTGGAATATTTACATAACTTGGTGCCCTTATTTTATGTCTTACAGGACTTGAAGTATTACCATCACTCCTTATATAATGAAAGACCTCTCCTCTTGGTGCTTCATGATGACCTATCCCTTCTCCTTTTGGTATTTCTCTTACTTCTTTCCATATTTGACCTTTTTTCCCATAAATTGCATCAAGTGACTGTTCTATTATCTTTATACTTTCAAAACATTCAAGTAATCTAACAACTGCCTTATCAAAAACATCTCCATTATTTGTTGTTATTACTTTCCATTCAACAAGATTATATGCTGCATAAGGGTCATCTTTTCTTACATCTATATCAACACCAGAAGCCCTTGCAACAGGTCCAACAGCACCATAATTTTTAATATCTTCTTTTGTTAAAACACCTACCCCTTTTAATCTTGCTCCAAGAACAGGGTCGTCAAGAACTGCTTCTGTTAACATCTGAATTTTCCCTTTAACATCTGATAATGTTTTTTTAAGTATAGGTATATCGCTATCCTCTATATCTCTTCTTACACCTCCAATTCTTAACATTGCATAGTGATTTCTATTTCCAGTTATCATTTCAAACATATCAAGTATTCCTTCTCTGTATTTCCATGCCCACATAAAAACAGTATTATATCCAAGAAAATGGCCTGCAAGTCCTACCCAAAGTAGATGACTATGAATTCTTTCAAGTTCACCAATTATATTCCTTATATATTTTGCCCTTTCAGGTATTTCAATTCCAAGTAGGTCCTCAACAGCATTACAATAAGCAATAGGATGAGAAGTTGAGCATATTCCACATATTCTTTCAACAAGGAAAGTTACTTGGTCCCAGTGTTTTGATTCAGAAAGTTTTTCAATTCCTCTATGGTTATATCCAGCAATCCATTCAGCATCAACAACCTCTTCTCCATCACAATAAAGTTGAAAATATTCTGGCTCTTCTAAAAGTGGATGATATGGACCAATTGGAACTAAAACCTTTTTATTCTCTGCCATCTGTTTTTACTCCTTTCCTCAATGGGTATAAATTTTCTTGCCAGTCCTCTCTTAATAAAAAATGTTTTAAATTTGGATGCCCAAGAAAATTTATTCCAAGCAATTCCCATATTTCTCTTTCTATATATGAAATCCCAGGTATAACATCTGTCAAACTTTCAATTTCAGGCTTTTCTTTTTCAAGGAATACTTTTAAAGAAACAATCACTCCACCTTCTCTATCAAAAGAAAAATGGTACAGAATTTCAAAACTATCAAAATTTTCAATACCTGTTACTATCTGATATCTTGCTTTCATTTCATTAAAAATTATATTTGCAACTTCTTTCAAATCTTTTTTGTCAATAGTCAAATAGATTCTTCTTTCATTATGAACCTTTATCTCTTTAATCCTTTCTCCTAATCTTTCTTTCAATTTTTCTATCATTTCAACTCCTTCAAAAATTTAACTATTCCTGCTATTATTGCCTCTGGTTTTGGTGGACATCCTGGGATATAAACATCAACTGGAATAATTTTATTTAAAGGACCTGCCATCTGGTACCCATCCCTAAAAATCCCACCTGAGCATGCACAAGCACCAATTGCAACAACAACACATGGTTTTGGTGTCTGCTCGTAAACTTCCTTAATCCTTTCAACACATTTTTTATTCACAATTCCAGTACATAATAAAACATCAGCATGTCTTGGAGAAGCAGCGAGTATAATCCCAAACCTTTCAACATCAAATCTCGGAGTTAAAAGGTCAAGAATTTCAATATCACAATTGTTACAACTTCCTCCACTCACATGATAAACCCACAAACTTTTCTTCAATGCTTTAAGTTTTAAGTTCATATTAAACTCCACTTAATGAAATCAGTATACCCAGAATTCCTATAAGAGTTAACCATCCCCAGAAAAATCTCAATGTCTGGTCTATTCTCAATCTTGGATTTGTATTTCTTATCAATGTTATAAGTACAAGCACAACTAAATATTTAACTACAAAAATTAAAAAACTTCCAAAACCTGTTATTATAGTTCCACCAAGATAAAGAATGACTATAAATAAAGGAACAACAACAAATAAAATTGCCTTTGAAAGTTTATAAAATCCAAGTAAAATTCCAGAATATTCAATTAAAGCACCTCCTGCAATCTCTGTTTCTGCTTCAGCAAGGTCAAATGGAACAACACCAAGTTTTCCAGTTGAAGCAATTAAAATAATAATAAAACCAATAATCCCTGATAGAGACAAAATATTACTTCCATTTATCTGTTGATACTTAATTATTTCTACAAGTGAAGTAGTTGAGTTTGCCTTTAAAGCAGGTATTATTATTCCACATATAAAAGGAAGTTCATAAGATAGAAGTAATTTTAATTCCCTACTTATACCAACAGATGCAAGGACATTTCCTGATGAACTTCCACCAAGAATTATAGAAAGAGAAGGGATTGTCAGTAAATAAACAAATAAAATCAAATCTCCTCCAAATCCAAAATTTTTTTTAAGAACAAGAAAGAGTATTGTTCCACATAAAGTTGAGGCAATGACAGAAAGAATTGGAGAAAAAACAAAGATAAATTTATTACCTCCTTCAGGTATTAAGACCTCTTTTCCTGAAAGTTTTATAAGATCAGCAAAATTCTGATACCATGGAGGTCCAACTCTCCACTGAATTCTTGCTGTAAGTTTTCTATCTATCCATGAAACAAAAAGTCCAGTTATACTTAAACTAATGAAAGATAAAATAAAATAACCCAAATAATAAATTCCACTCATTTTTTCAATCCATATTTTTCAATATAACTGAAACACTTAACAATCAGATTTTCTCCTATTTTATAAATATCTTCCTGTCCTTCAACCTCTTTCTCATCAATAAATTTAATTGCTTCACATTTTGCTGTTTTAACACATAAAGGTATTTCGTCTTCTTTTAATCTTCCAGTACACAAATCACATTTCACTGTAATATATGGAATAATATCAGGTAAAATTGTTCCAAAAGGACAGGCAAGCATACAACTTTTACAGGAAATACATAAAAATCTGCTCCTTTTGTTAATTCCTTCTTCTCTTTTAAGTGCTTCTGTTGGACATGAATTTATACATGGATGGTCTTCACATCTTCTACATGCAAGTAAAAAAGCAATCTCTTCTCTTAAAGGAGTAATTCCATTATTTTCAGGATGTAAAAAATAACTACATTTTACATCACATTTCTCACATTCAAGACACTTGTCATAATCAATAAATAACTTTTTCATGCCCATATCTCCGGTTTATCCTTCAATACATCATATGTAAAAACAGGCCCATCTTTACATACAAATAAATCACCTATCATACAGTGTCTGCAATGACCGACTGCACAATACATTTTTCTTTCCATTGATAAATAAATATTTTCAGGTGCAAATCCAATTTCAAGTAATTTCAATGTTGTAAACTTCATCATTATTGGTGGACCGCAAACAACAGCCACCCCATTTTTTATATCCATATCAAGATTTTCAAGTGTTTTTGTAACGACTCCTTCCATATATTTCCAGTTCTCATCTTTCTTGTCAACTGTAATTCTGAAACAGAGAGGTATTTTTTCGCATAACTTCTGCCATTTATCAAAAATTAGTTCTTTATATATATAATCCTGTGGAGTCCTTGCTCCACAGCAAAAAACTATCTTTTTATAATCCTTATATGTTTCAACAAGAGCAAGAAATAATGCCCTTATAGGAGCAAGACCAACACCACCACCAACAAGTAAAACTTCTTTACCTTTAAATTTTTCAAGTGGATATGGTTTTCCATAAGGACCTCTAACTCCAACTATATCTCCTTTTTTTAACTGGTGTATTTTTTCTGTAACCCTTCCTGTCTTCATAACTGTAAATTCAAGTTTTTCTTTATCAAATGGAGAAGAAGAAGGTGTAAATGGTGCTTCTCCAATTCCCGGAACTGTTAAAGAAGCAAATTGCCCTGCAAGAAAAGAAAATTCTCTTTCTGGTTTTAAAACAACAGTATTTATTGTAGGTGATTCCTTTATATTATCAATTACTTCACATTTAACCGGTTCATATATATTTTTTTCCATCTTTAAACCTTTACTTTCTCCTTTAAAACCTCTGTCAGAACCCTTCTTTTATCAATTTTCCCTATACATCCACTTATACACCTTCCACAACCGGTACATCCAATAATTCCAAAATTTTCCTTCATATACCAGTATTTACATAACAATCTATTTGCATATCTATCAAACAAAGTTGGTCTTGGACTTACTCCTGAAGCCATTCTTGCATATCCGGGAAAAAGACAGGCATCCCAGACCTTAACTTTTTTAAAATTACCATCTGTACTTGTATCCTCAAGTAAAAAACAAACACATGTCGGACAGTTAAAATTACAACTGCCACAAGAAACACAATTTTTTATATCATTTGGTTTTTGCCAGTATTCTGTATGATACATTCCTTTTAAATTCTCAAAATTTTTAATATCAAATTCTCTGTTTATTTCATTTATCTTTTCTTCTACTTTTTTCCTATCTTCTTCCAATTGTTTTATCTGTGACTCATTTACCTGATAAAATCTTGTATCTTTTCCTATAAATTCCTTACCTTTTTCACTTCCAATTTCAACAATAAAGCCATTTTCAATTTTACTCAAATTTAAATCAAAGTTTTTTTCAGGATATGGCTTTACTCCAACAAGTGTACAGAAACAACTATTATATGGATTTTTACAGTCAAAACTTATAATTAAGATGTTTTCTCTTCTTTTTGAAAAATTCGGGTCTTTATAATCACTATTTTTAAAAACAGAATCAAGAACATCAATAGCCCTTAAATCACAGGAAGTTACTCCCATAACAACAAGTTTTTCAATATTTTTTATTTCAGGTACAACAAACTCTTTAATTGGATACAGAAATATTTTAACAGGTTCAACCGCCCTTGCTTTATCATAAACAATCTTCTCTAAATTTTCTTCATTCAGATTCTCATAAAATAAAAAATTGTTATTTTCAACAGGTGCAAAAATCCTATTTTCTTTTATTTTTCCCTTTAAAAAATTCTTCCAGTCATCCACTTTTATATATAATTTTTCCATTTTATTTGTAATTTTTTTCACAAACTGTTTTATAAATTTTACACAAAAAAATTTTTAAGTCAAATTTTTTGTATGAAACTTCTATTTATTTCCAGAATTATTTTTTCTATTTCCTTCAAGTAAATATGAAGGTAACCCAAAGACATTGATTTTTTTTGTAAATGGATTTTTGTAAACAAGAACTTTTGTATTATAAACATCTTCAATATTTTGATATGTCAAGACCTCTTCTGGATTGCCTTTTCTGTAAATCTCTCCATTTTTGAATAAAATTATTTTTGTGGCATAGCAGGAAGCAATATTCAAATCATGAAAAATACTTATAACTGTAATCCCTTTTTCATTTAGTCTTTTAAGAATATCCATAATCTGAAATTGGTATCCAATATCAAGATGACTCGTTGGTTCATCAAGTAATATTACTTTTGGATTCTGGATTATTATCTGTGCAATATAAATCCTCTGTTTTTCTCCTTCCGATAATTCATTGATTCCTTTTTCAAAAAATTTTTTGATATTTAATGTCTCTCCAACTTTTTCAATTATTTCCTCTTTTTCCTTACCGAATCTACCAGTAAATGGAAATCTACCAAGAAGCAAAAAATCCTTTACATTGATATTAAATGTAACTTCAATTTCACTCGGTAAGTAAGCAATTTCTCTTGCATAGTCAATACTTCTGATACTTTTTAAATCCCTCCCTTTATAATAAATAAAACCGCTTTCAGGCAGTAAAATTTTTGATAATATTTTTAAAAAAGTTGTTTTTCCACTTCCATTCGGTCCAACTATACCAACAAATTCTCCTTCTGAAATTTCAACATTTATATCTTTCAAAACTCTATTTTTACCATAACTGAAACTCAAATTTTTAATATCATAAATTACCATATCCTTCTTTCCTTAAATAAAAGGAATAAAAAGAAAATACCACCAAAAAATCCAGTTATAACACCAACAGGAATTTCTACAGGTCTTATTATAAATTTTGAAATAGTATCGCAGATTATAAGAAAACCGCCACCAGTTAAAAAAGAAATGGGAATTATTTTTCTATGTACTGAACCATAAATTGCCCTTACAATATGAGGAATGATTAAACCAACAAAACCAATTATTCCAGAAAGTGATACACATAAAGAAGAGATAAGACAGGTTATAAAAAATGCAACATTTTTTTCAAAGTTTACATTTATTCCAAGTGTCTTTGCCTTTTCCTCATCTATACTTAAAATATCATAAACTCTTGATGAAAAGAAGAGAAAGATAAATGAAATGAAAATTAGAATACCAGCATAAATTAAAATTTTTTCTGAAAAAGAGGATAAATCACCAAATAAAAATAAAACAGTTGAATAGAATTTTTCATATTGTGAAATTGAAATTAAAAATAAAACAAGTGAAGAACAGATAAAATTTAAAGAAATCCCAGCAAGTATTATTGATGATGTTGAAAATTTTCTTATTATTGACAGTAAAATAATTAAAAATAGTGAAAAAATTGCACCCAAAAAAGCAAAAAATGGAATTGAATATACTTTACCCATTATTACACCTATTGCTATGCCAAGAGAAGCACCACCTGAAATTCCAAGAGTATAACTTTCAGCAAGAGGATTTTTAAGAATTGATTGTAAAACAGCACCTGAAATTGAAAGGCCAGCACCAACTATAAATGCACATATAACTCTTGGAATTCTTATTTTTAAAAAAATTGTTTTTTCAATTTCAGAAAGATTAAAAATATCCTTAAATGTATAAATTTTTGAGCCAAAGAAAGTCCCGAAATAAATTGAAAAAATGAAAAATAAAATGAGAAATAATTTTTTTCTCAATATTCAATCCCCTTCCTTGCTTTTATTCCCTTATCATATGGATGTTTTATTTTTTTTATTTCACTCACATAATCTGCCTTTTCAATAATCTTTTCTGTTGCCCCTCTACCTGTTAAAACAAGTTCAATATTTTCTGGTTTTTCTTCCATCATTTCAATTATTTCCTCTTCCTTTAAAAATCCATCCCTTAAAGGAATCAAAATCTCATCACATATAACAACATCATATTTTTTCTCTTTCAGAATTTTTCTTATAAAATCAAGCCCTTTTAAACATTCATTCCTCAATTCTTCTCTATCCACATTTTCAAAACAGGTATGTTTTTCAGCAAAAACAAAAATATCAACTCCAATTTTTTCAAGTATTTTAAACTCTCCATAACCCCATTTTTCTGGATTTTTATGGAAATATATATAACAAACCCTTAAATTATGGCCCCTTGCCCTTATCGCAAGTCCAATTACCGCTGTTGTCTTTCCTTTTCCATCTCCTGTATAAATTTCAATCATTTCCGAACCCCGTCCTCCTCCTTAATTCTTTAACAACTTCAACAAAAGATAATGGAGTGGGACTGCAAATCTTATCACTATCAACTACAAAAATTTTATCATTTTTTACCGCATCTATCATATTGTATTTCTTCCAGTTTTTCTTTTCTTCCTCTGTATCTATTCCCATAGTTGTTATAATGATTATTTCAGGATTTAATTTTATTATCTCTTCCATACTGTAAATACCTCCTTTTCCCTTTATAACATTTTCTCCACCCGTAAACTCAATTATATCATTAACAAAAGAATCAGTCCCTGCAACCCATAATGGTCTTGTTCCAACCTGAATTAGTACCTTTGGCTTTTTTCTTTTTGATTTTTTCTTAATCTCTTCTATTTCTCTTTTTACTTTTTCCACAATTTCTTTTGCTTCTTTTTCTTTTCCTATAATCTTCCCTATTTTTATAAAGTCATTACAAAGTTGCTTGAAATTTAAAGAATAACTTATAATTTCAACTCTTATTCCTAAATCTCTCAATTTTTTCACATCCTTTGGATTTGTTAAGTTTGTTGCAAATACTATATCAGGCTTTAATGAATAAATCTTTTCAATATTAACATCAATTACATTACCCACTTTTTCCTTGTATTTTGCTTCTTCTGGTCTTGTGCAGTATATAGTATTTCCAATAATTTTATCCCCTTTGCCAAGTAAAAAAATATCTTCAGTAATAGCAGGTCCAAGAGAAACAATCCTTTCAGGAATTTTTTCAGCAGAAACAAAACAGTATAAAGAAAAAATTAATAAAAATAACTTTTTTTTCATTTATTCAAGGTCATATAAACTATCATCTTTTGATAAATCTCCAAGAGAAGAATTTTTTGAACTCACATTATATTTTGTTCTTAAACTTTCAACATGTCCATCGCAGAAAGCAACATTTGCAAATCCATTATGTCTGAAATGGACATTTGGCCCAATCCATGAATAATAAGGGTCATTTGGTGCTCTTAAATAGTTATTTCCTATTATTTCATTTGTAAAAGAGGACCATGAAGCACTATCACATAATAGAACTGTTTCAGATGGTTTTCTTATTCTTGATAATTTTGTTGGTGGAGTTGCCTGACCATCCCATACAGAATACCCTCCTCCAATATATGAAGCATTATAAGCATAACCTGTAAATGGTCTATCATATGACTTTATTATTTTTTTTGCAGTTGGGCATTCAAATACACCTTTTGTTAAATAACTTCCAATAATACCTGGTCTATAAGTTGCCCACCATGTATCTGTTGCAAAATCCCATGCAATTTCAGATGTTGTTGTAAGATAGTAGGTAGGAGGGAAGTAATCATCATTATCCTGAACATACATTAAAAAAGCAGTTGTTAATTGTTTTAAATTACTCAAACAGGTTGCCTGTCTTGCTCTTTCCCTTGCTTTTGCAAGTGCTGGCATAAGCATTGCTGAAAGAATTCCTATGATAGCAACTACAACAAGCAATTCTATCAATGTAAACCCTTTTCTTTTATTAATTTTTTCTCTCATTTGTCCCTCCTTTTTTTAAATATTTTTCAAAACTTTTACTTTTTTTCAAAATCTTTCTTCAATTTATTTCCTTTTATATCACCTCCTCTAAATAAAAAAGCCCGCCACTTTTTTTGGCGGGCTGCACCCGTTTTCCTTTGCCATTTCTTTCCGCCCTCGCAGAAAGAAATATCGCCATATCCGGGGCAGGTCTTCTGACTCGGGCTTCATCCTACTCGGCAGCCTTCCCATCCAAATTTATAGACAGTGGCTTTTTCGCCTTTCGTCTGCCCTCACAGCTCCGGGGGAGTGGCTGATCATCCCCCAATTATTTTGGCGGACTACAGCACTTCCCTATTAAGCCATAAAGGCACCCCGAATTTTCAATTTTAAAATACACCTAAAAAATAAATTTGTCAAGTCCTTGTTATGTTTGAAATTATTAAAAAAAGAGAGCCCCCGGGTAGGGAGCTCTCCGAAAGGGGGTGAGGGGGGATGTGGGTTTGTAGGCCGCGCAGGACTCGAACCTGCTGCCCCCGCCTTAAAAGGGCGGTGCTCTGCCGGGTGAGCTAGCGGCCCAGCCGGTTAAAAAAATTAAAGAAAATGATTATACTTTTATTTTAACTTTATGTCAATTTATTTTATAAAACCCCTTTTCTTCTAAATGATTTAAAGTTACCTTAAATACACTACACAAATTTTTTTATATAAAATTTTACCGCATATTTTATTTTATGTAAAATCTTCGAATTGCCTCATTAAAAAAATCTAGTTGAAATTATACCTTATCTCCTGGAAAATAAAAAGAAAAAAGGAAAAAAAGATGTAAGATAAAAAAAATTAAATTAAAAAATAAAGTTTACGAAATTTTGAAGTTATATACGAACTTTTTCCAGCAAAAGATAAAATTGGTAGAGAAAATAAAAACAGGTAGTAAAAAAAGGAAAAAATATGATAAGACAAAGGCACATTTTAAAATCTTCCAGTATAATTTCCCAAAATATTCTGAATATTTAAATTTTTTTGATTTAAAATATCCTTTAATTTCTCTGACAGGCATAATTCCCATTAAAGTATTTGTAAAAAAAACTTCATCACAATTTTTTAAAAAATCTGGTTTAAAAAATCCTTCCTTTATTTTAATTTTTTCCTTTTTACATATTTCAAAAACAATTTTTCTTGTTATCCCTTCAAGACATCCGCATTCAAGTGAAGGAGTGTAAATAATATCATTTTTAACAAAAAAAATATTTGCGATACTTCCTTCAGAAATATATCCAACGTTATCAAGAACTACTATATCATCACATTTTTCTTTCTCTGCCTCTATTTTTAATATCACATTTTCAAGAAAATTTATTGATTTTATTTTTGATAATACAGATTTTTCATTTCTTCTTATTTCTTTGCTTATAGTACATTTTATTCCCTCTTTATAAAATCTCTCCGGATATGGTCTAAATTTTTTTATAATTATTAAAAAATTAGAATCCTTTTTTTTCAGAGGAGAAAATATATCTGGTCTTTTACGCCACAGGTTCAATCTTATATAGTAAAAACCATCTTCCAGATTATCTGATAATATTTTTTTTATCCTTTTTTTATCAGGCATTCTCAAATTACATATAAATGCTCCTTTTTTCATTCTCTCCCAGTGCTGGTCAAATCTGAAAATTTTTTTATTTATAGAAATTAATGTCTCAAAAATCCCATCTCCATATAAAAATCCCCTTCTTAAGTCATTAAAATTTAAATCTTCATTCTCTATTCTTTTCCCATTAAATAACAAAATCTCTGATTTCATCTTCCTTTATCCCTATTGTTAAAAATAAATTTCTTGCCTTTACTATTGTTTCCTCATATTCTTTTTCAGGTATACTATCCCAGACAATTCCTCCTCCGCAGGGATAATAAATTTTATTATTTTTCAAAAGTAAAGTCCTTATAAGAATATTTAGTTGTAAATTTTCATTAAAACCAAAGTATCCGGAAGACCCTGTATAAAAACTTCTTTTTGTTGGTTCAAGTTCTTCTATAATTTCCATTGCTCTTTTTTTGGGAGCACCTGTAATAGAACCCCCAGGAAAAATCGCTTTTATAATTTTTTCAAGATTTACATCTTTTCTTAATTTACCTTCTATTGTTGAAGTTGTTTGATAAACTGTTTTATATTTTTCAAGATTTATAAGTTTTTTTACTTTAACACTTCCATATTCACAGATTTTTCCAAAATCATTTCTTTCAAGGTCTACTATCATAATAAGTTCTGCTCTATCCTTTTTACTTTCAAGTAAATCATTCTTAATTTTTTCATCTAATTTTTTATCATTCAATCTTCTTCTTGTTCCTTTCATCGGTTTTGTTACAATTTCTCTTCCCTGTTTTTTTAAAAATAATTCAGGGGAATTTGAAATCAAAATAAAATCATCAAAATTAAAATAAGCAGAATAAGGAGCAGGATTTATCTTTTTTAGTTTTAAAAATAAAGGATATGGTCTAAATTCTCCTTTTACTTCAAATCTATGTGAAAAATTTATCTGGTAAACATCTCCTTCCTTAATATAATTTTTTATTTTTTCAATTGAGGAAATATATCTTGAAAAACTCATATTTTGACTCAATTTTTCTATTTTGAACTCCGGATTTTCATTTCTTAAATTTTTTGCTTTTTCAATATTTTTTTTCAAGAATTTCTTTATCTGTACAAATTTCTTATTGAAATGCCTGTCTTTTTCCAAATTTGATGAAATTAAAATTGCCTTTTTTCTGTAATTGTCAAAAACCAAAATCATCTCATAAAAACATATAAAAATATCAGGCAAATTTAAATCATCTTCTGATATATCAGGCAAATCTTCTATCTGCCATCCAAGGTCATAAGATAAAAATCCAAAACCACCCGGTAGAAAAAAATACTCTGAACTTAATTTATAAGAATCAAAAATCTTCTGAAGTTCAGAAATTGGGTCATTTTTCAACCTTTTTATCTGATTATATCTTTTTATTTCAATATTTCTTTTTTTGCTTCTAAAAATTAAAAAGGGAGAAAAACCACAGATTGTATATTTTTCAATTTTATTCCAGTTAACTTCCATAAAAAAACTGAAAGGATATTCACAGATAAAAAGATAGAATTTTTCTGGATTTATGTAAGGAAAGTTTTCAACAAAAATTTTCATTTTCAATTCTTTTAATTTTATTCACTCTTTTCAGGTGTCTTCCTTTTGTAAATGGAGTTGATATGAATGTTTTTGCAATTTCAAATGCAAGTTCTTTCCCTATCAATCTTCCTCCAAGAGTTAATATATTTGCATTATTGTGCTGCCTTGCTAAAATTGCATCATATATTGAACAACATCTTGCTGCCCTTATACCTTTAAATTTATTAGCAACTATATCCATACCTATTCCTGTTCCACATATCAAAATTCCATATTCAATTTCTTTATTCAGGATAGATTTTGCAACCTTTTCAGCATAATCAGGATAATCAACAACTTTTTTTACTTCAGGTCCATAATCAACAACTTCACAACCTTCTTTTTTCAAATTCTCAATTAAATAATTTTTCAATTCAAAACCTGCATGGTCTGAAGCAATTCCAATTTTCATCTTTTTCCTTTTTGTTTTATTATAAACTTTTTTAAATGAATGTAAAATTTCTTTCTTCTGAAATTAATAAAAAAGTTTTTGACAGAAAATTGAAAAGAGATATTATTTTTTAAGGCAAAGAAGGAGGACTAAATGATACCGAGAGAAGAACATCCAAGACCGGATTTTAAAAGAAAAGAATGGATAAATTTAAATGGAAGTTGGGATTTTGAAATAGACCTATCAAATACAGGTATTGAGAAAAAATATTATCTACCTGAAAAAAAATTTAAAGAAAAAATAATTGTTCCTTTTCCTCCTGAAAGTAAACTTTCAGGAATTGAAAACAAGGACTTTATGGTATCTGTATGGTATAAAAGAAAAATTGCAATCCCTGAAAACTGGAGAAATAAAAGGATATTTTTAAATTTTGGTGCGGTTGATTTTCTTACAAATGTTTGGATAAATGGAGAAAAAATTGGAACCCATATAGGTGGGTATACTCCTTTTAGATTTGAAATAACAGAATTTTTAAAAAGTGAAAATATTCTTGTTGTCAATGCCTATGATGACAACAGAAATTTTTTACAACCCTGTGGAAAACAGTCCCAAAAGTATAACTCCTATGGATGTCATTACACAAGAGTAACTGGAATATGGCAGACAGTTTATCTTGAAGGTACAGGTAAGAACTATATTAAAAATTTTAGAATTTATCCTGATTATGATACAGGAAGAGTTTTATTTTTAGTTGAAATTGAAGGAATGGGTAATTTGAAGGTTGAAGTATATGCTGAAAATGAAAAATCTGTGGAAAAAGAGGCGTATGGAAGCAAATTCATTTTTTTAGAGACAGATATTAAAGATTTTATACCATGGAGTTTTGAAAATCCTTTTCTTTATGATGTCAGATTCTCTCTTTATTCAGATGGTAAAAAAGAGGATGAGGTATGTTCATATTTTGGTTTCAGAAAGATTGAGATAAGAGATAAAAAAATTTTTCTTAATAAAAAACCGATTTTTATGAGGATGGTTCTTGACCAGGGGTATTATCCTGATGGAATCTATACAGCACCTGATGAAAACTCAATTATAAATGATATAAAAATAGCAAAGGATATGGGATTTAATGGAGCAAGATTACATCAGAAAATTTTTGAACCAATATTCTTATACTGGGCTGATAAACTTGGATATCTTATATGGGGAGAGTATCCGAACTGGGGAATAAAAAATGGAATTAATCATGAATGTTTTGGAATTTTTGTAAAGGAATGGATAGAAAAAATTGAAAGAGATTTCAATCATCCTTCAATAATCGGTTGGTGTCCTTTGAATGAAACAAGTCCATCTCAGGATAACGAACTTGTAAGAACTTTATATAGGATTACGAAAAATATTGATAAAACAAGACCTGTTATAGATACTTCTGGATATGTTCATGTTGAAACAGATATTTATGACTGCCACAACTATAAACAGAATCCAGAAGAGTTTAAAAAAGATTTTGAGCCATTTAAAAAAAATGATACTATCTGGCAGAATTTTCCACAATTTGATGCTCCTTATAAAGGACAGCCATACTGGGTAAGTGAATATGGAGGGATATGGTGGGATGTTGAAGGAAAAAAGAATGGATGGGGATATGGAGAAAGACCAAAAACAGAAAATGACTTTATTGAAAGATACAGAAAACTTACTGAAATACTTTTAAATCATCCTAAAATATGTGGTTTCTGCTATACTCAACTTTATGATGTAGAACAGGAAGTTAATGGACTTTACACATATTCAAGAAAACCAAAATTCAACCCGGAAATAATAAGAAAAATAAATACTCAAAAAGCAGAAATAGAAAAATAATATGGAGGACGTTCTGCAAAGGGTTAGCACCCTTGGGCATGGGTCTAAAAAACCAATTTATATACGCAGTAACGTCCTCCATTTTTAATTATACCTTTAAGTTTCAAAAAGTAAACAGATATTGAAAAAAAGAAAAGAGATAGTAAAATAAAAGTAATGAAAAGTTATACTGAATACATCTGGTTCTGCACAGAAAAGAAAGTTGAGTTTATAAATATAACAGAAAAAGTTGAAGAAACAGTCAGAAAAAGCGGAATTAAAGAAGGATTATGTGTTGTAAATGCAATGCATATAACCGCAAGTGTTTTTATAAATGATGATGAAAGGGGGTTGCATTCTGACTTTCTTGACTTTCTTGAAAAACTTGCACCACACCAGCCAGTTTCAAAATACAGACATAATCTGACAGGTGAAACAAATGCAGACGCTCATTTAAAAAGAACAATAATGGGAAGAGAAGTTGTTATTGCAATTACAGATGGAAAACTTGATTTAGGTCCATGGGAACAGATTTTTTATGGTGAATTTGATGGACAGAGAAAAAAAAGAGTTTTAATAAAAATAATAGGGGAATAATATATGGAAAATCTATTTTTAGAACCAAAAGAAATATCTGAAAAACTTGTAAAAATAGGGATTAAAAAAGCAGAAGGAAACATCTTTGAACTTTTCTTTTTTGGAATCTTTGCAGGTATATATATTGGTTTTGGTGCTCAATGTGCATTAACAATTATGAGTGGTGGAACTCTTGACCCTAGATTTACTAAATTTCTTGCAGGAAGTGTTTTCAGTGTTGGACTTATGCTTGTTTTAATCCCGGGTGCCGAACTTTTTACTGGAAATCTTTTAATGACAATAGGACTTTTTGAAAGAAAATATAATTTTTTAAAACTTTTAAGAAACTGGTTGATTGTTTATCTGGGGAATTTTTTAGGGTCTATATTCTTAGCATATATTTTTGAAAACAGGTCTTTGTGGTAATTCTTCAACAGGTTTAACATCTATTGGAGAACTTGCTGTAAAAGTAGCAGAAACAAAAATAAATTTGAGTTTTACAGAAGCATTTTCAAGAGGAATTCTCTGTAATATGCTGGTATGCCTTGCAGTTATAATGTGTATTTCCTCTATTACAGTTACAGGGAAAATCTTCGGTATTTATTTCCCCATTATGACATTTGTTGCCTGCGGTTATGAACACTCAATTGCAAATATGTATTTCCTTCCAGTTGGTCTTATGGTAAAAGGTAGTTTTATTCGTGAATTTTATTCAATATGGAAAAATCTAATACCTGTGACTCTTGGAAATATAGTAGGAGGTCTTATAATAGTTGTCTTCCATCCAAAAATGCTTAAAAAAATTTTTTCAAAAAAACATGAATTTTGACCTGAACAGAAAAGATAAATTATAATTTCATACTATAGAAAGTGAGACAATATTTGTCCAGAATAAAAAAAATAGTTATACTTGATTATAAGGAATTCCAAGATTAACAAAGGAGAAACATATGGATAAAAAATATGAACTTGTGGTATGTGGAGGTGGGCTTGCTGGAGTTTGTGCTGCTATTGCTGGAAAACGACTTGGACTTTCTACCTGTATAATTCAGGATAGGCCTGTTTTTGGAGGAAACGCAAGTTCTGAAATAAGAGTTAATATTGGGGGTGCCTGTTCTTTTAATTCATGGGCAAGGGAAACAGGTATTATATCCGAAATATTTCTTGAAGAGAGAAAGAGAAATTTTGAGTATCATCGTACAACATGGAGTAATGGAATTCTTGATATTGTTTTATATGAGTTTTTGAGGAATGAAGGTGTTGAAATGTATTTGAATACTTCTGTTCGTAAGGCAATTATGAAGTCAAAGGATATAATTGAAGGTGTCTACTGTGTTCAACTTGGAAGCGAAAAAGAATTTATTATTTATGGTGATTATTTTATTGATGCGACAGGAGATGGAGTTGTTGGTTTTACTTCAGGAGCAGAATTCAGAATGGGAAGGGAGAGTAAATATGAGTTTGGAGAAGAACTTGCTCCTGAAAAAGAAGATATGGGGATAATGGGAAATTCTTTACTTTTCCTTGTGAGAGATACAGGAAGACCTGTTAAATATACACCACCTTCATGGGCGATTAAATTTGAAAAGGATGATATAACACTCAAAACAAGAGCACATACTTATAAACCAGGATACTGGTGGATAGAAATTGGTTATCCATTTGATACAATTTATGATAATGAAGAGATAAAACATAAACTTCTTGCGTATGTTTTTGGTGTATGGGACCATATGAAAAATGCAGAAGACCATGGATTTGAAAATTTTATTCTTGAGTGGGTGTGTATGGTGCCAGGAAAAAGAGAATCAAGAAGATTTATGGGTGATTATATTTTAAATGAAAATGATATAAAACAGAGAAAGAAATTTGAAGATGCAATTGCTTATGGAGGATGGTATATTGATTTACATACCCCGGGTGGAATACTTGCAGAAGACAAACCACCAGAACCAACCCACACAATAGAAAAGGAAAAACATATTGAAGAGAAAGATAAAAGATTTGTTTATGTTTATCAGATTCCTTATAGATGCATTTATTCAAAAAATATTAAAAATCTCTTCTTTGCGGGAAGAAATATAAGTGTGACTCATGTTGCTCTGGGAACTACAAGATTGATGGGAACATGTGCCATTTTAGGTCAAGCAGCAGGAACAGGTGTTTATTTATGTAAAAAATACAATTTTTCACCAAGAGAAATTTATGAGAAAGGATATTATAAAGAATTGCAGCAGATTTTATTGAGAGAAGGTTGTTTCATCCCGGAAATTAAAAATGAGGATAAAAATGATTTATGTCTTAACTCAAAAATTTCTGTTTCCTCAACAAAAAGTTTAAAATTTGAAAAATTTGATGGAGAAATAAAACTTGATATACCGATGGGAGAAAAAATCCCCCTTAAGGGCAAAGTTAAAAAAATTAAATTAAAATGCAGAATTGAAGAAGATGCTATTTTAAAATTTCATTTAAGGAGTTCTTATGACATATGGGATTTCACTTCTCAAAAGGATATTTTATATAAGGAAGTAAAGGTTAAAAAAGGAGATGAAGAAATACTTATTGAAATAAATAATCGGTTTGAAAAAGGGATATATTGGTTTTATTTTGAAAAAAATGAAAATGTTTGTTTAAAAACAACCAATGAAACTCTGCCTGGTCTGTGTCTTGTTTCAAAACCTGGAAAAAATTGGAGATTTGACTGGTCAAGAAGAAATATATATTTTGAGATTGAACCTGAGATTTATCCATTTGATGGAGAAAATATAATAAGTGGTGTATCAAGACCTGAAAAATGGACAAATGTATGGATATCGGAAAAAAAGATGCCCCAGTATATTGAAGTAGATTTTGAAAAAGAAAAAGAGTTTAATTTAATTCAATTCATTTTTAATG
>DAORXQ010000010.1 GCA_035371905.1 bacterium
GTACAAGAGAAAAATTATGTATAAGTTCTATTCCACACGCAACTGGTAAAACCTTTTTTTTATCAATTCCCAAAATCTTACTTACACATAGAACTAAAATTGGTCTTAATCTTTTCCCACCTGAAAAAACAGTATATCTCATTGCTTCACTTAAAACACTAGGACAATCTTTTTTAGTGGGTAATTTCTTATCAAGGTACTCATCTATTTCTTTTTTCCAGTTTTTAATTATTTCTTCCATTTTTGTAAATTTTTTCAATTCTTTGACTCCCAAAACCACACAGTATTTCCTGTGGTACTGTATTACCTATTTCTGCCATTGTTTCAATTTCGTAATTATCACCAAATATTTCTATTTTATCACCTATTTTAACATTTTTTCCTGTGACATCTAAAAGTGTTTGATCCATACATATATTTCCAATGATTTTAACTTTTTCACCTTTCCATTTTAAATAGAAGTTATTAGAAAGAAATCTTCTCAGTCCGTCTCCATATCCAATACAACAGGTTGCAACTTTTGTTTTTCTTTTTGTCGTATATGAAAGTCCATAACTTAAAGGAGTATTTTTTTCAACCTGTTTAATAAAAACAATTCTTGTAAAACCTTTTATTGCACAATCAAATTTTATTTTTTTTGCCAGATACATAGCAGGATAAATTCCCAGTATCAAAAGACCTATTCTAACCATATCAAATTCTTTATAACTTTCTGGTAAGTTTAAAATAGCACCTGAATTTGCTATGTGTTTAATTGGAACTTTAATAAAATTTTCAATTTTTTTTATTTCTTTTTTGAAAATATTTAATTGATAATTTGCATAAGTTTTATCTTTCCATTCAGCAGTGGCAAAGTGAGAAAATATGCCCTCTATTTTTATACCTTTAAAATCAAGACATTTTTGAATAAATGGTATTATTTCATCATTTCTTAACCCAATTCTTCCCATTCCTGTGTCAATTTTTATATGTATAAATGCATTTTTTTGATACTTTTTGCAGATTTTTATTATTTCTTCTAAATTTTCTTCATTACATAAAGTTATTCTTATATCATTTAAAATACATTCTTCAATATTTTCAGGTAAAACGTTTCCCATTATAAGAACAGGTTTTTTAACTTTTAGATTTTTTAATTCAATCGCTTCACTAAAACAAGCTACTCCATAAAAATCTACAATATCATCTATTTCTTTTGCTATTTCTTTTACACCCATACCGTAAAGATTACATTTAACACTTGCAAGAAATTTTTTTCCTGTTATTTGCTTTATCTTTAGAATATTTTTTCTTATTTTACTTATATCCACTTCAATCCATGCTCTTTTTTCCATTTTCAATCTCTTTTATTATTTTTTCTACAATTTTTTCAGGTTGAGGATTTTCATATATTGGTCTACCAACCACTATAAAATCTGCTCCCTTTTTAATAGCTTCTTTAGGAGTAGTAATTCTTTTCTGGTCATCTTTTTTTTCTTCAATTCTTATCCCGGGTGTAATTAATAAAAAAGGTGATTTAAATCTACTCCTCAACAGTTCAAGTTCTTCTCCAGAGCATACAATTCCATCTATCCCCCAGTTATAACCATATTCAGCAAGTTTTTCAACAAGTTTTTTTACAGGTGTATTTATTCCAAATATTTGTAAATCTTCTTCTTTAAAAGAGGTTAATATACTCACTCCAATAATTTTGGTTTCACTGTTAAATTTTTTTTTCGCTTCCACAACACTTTTTATTACTTTCTCACCTGCCATTAGATGAACTGTAAACATGTCAATTTCTTTTTCAAATATAATTTTAACTGCATTTTCTACAGTATTTGGAATATCAAAAAATTTAAGGTCAAGAAAAATTTTTTTCTTTTCTTTTTTTAAATATTTTATAAGTTCATCACCAAACAGAAGATAAGAAATAATACCCACTTTATAAAAATCAACTTTATCTCCAATTTTTTCAATAAGTTCATATATTTTTTCCTTTTCATTCAAATCAAGAGCAACTATCAGTTTTCCCATTTTTTCCCCTTCCAAAAAATTCAAGTGTTGCTACTATTGTAAGAATTAATATTACTTCAATTAAAACTTCAATTCCTCCATATATATTAAGATTTTTTAAAATCAAAGCATTTATACCTGTGGTAAGTGTTAGAAGATAAATGAATAAAACTGCTTGTTTCTGTGTCATCCCGAGAGAAACAAGCCGATGTGAGAGATGGTTTTTGTCTGCTGTAAATATTGAATATCCTCTTTTTTTCCTTATAACAATTACGGATATAGTGTCAAAAAATGGAACAGAAAAAACAATGAGAGGAATAAGAACTGGTAAAAATGTTTTACTTTCTTCATATTTATAGTAAGTCAAAAGTATAGAAACAATACCGAGAAAATATCCTAAAAAACTACTTCCTGATTCTCCCATAAATATTTTTGCTGGTGGAAAATTATGAAACAAAAAACCACAAACACTTCCTATGAAAACAGATAGAATTGTAGCAATAAATAACTGTCCCATTTCCAGTGCAAAAGTAAATAAAATGATACCTGTAATAATTGCAATTCCTGAAGAAAGACCATCCATATTGTCAAGAAGATTAAAACAATTCATCATTAGAATTAACCAAGAGCATGTAATTATGTAAGACAAAAAGATATTGGGAATAAAAAAAGTAATTCTTATTCCGGATATAAAAACGAAAGTACCTATAACAAACTGGAAAAAAAGTTTTTGGAAAGGTTTTAGTTCATAAGAATCATCAAGTAAACCAAAGAAAATTACTATAATCCCGCATAGAATTATACTGAGCAGTTTTGGTAAAACAGAATAAATTCCATCAATATACCTATCTATAAATTCTGGTACAAAGCCAAAATTAACGAACAACATCCCAAATGCTATAACAAGAAAAAAAGAACAAAATATTCCAATTCCTCCAAGAAGAGGTGTTGGTTTTTTATGTATTTTTCTTTTGGATGGTAAAGCAATTATTCCTGCTTTTTTTGCAAGTTTACCTGATAAAAAAGTTAAAAAAATAGATAAAAAGAATGACAGTAAAAAAGATAACAAATATAAATAATTCCACATTTTATTTTCCTTTTTATTAAATTCTATTTTATTTTTTCTTTATAGTCAATGAAAAAGAATTGCAAAATATAAAATTCTGGGATATAATTTTACAGAGGAGGAATAATGAAAATAGTCATAATTATGGGTTCTAAAGCAGATCTGGAATGGGCAAAAAAAATTCAAGAAAAAATAAAATTATTCAATATTGATGTGGTTTTAAGAGTTGCTTCTGCACATAAAGTACCATTGAAAGTTCTGGATATCATAAATCAATATAATAATGAAGATGTGGTTTTTATTACTGTTGCTGGAAGAAGTAATGCTTTAAGTGGATTTGTTGATGCAAATACACCAAAACCAGTGATTGCCTGTCCTCCATACAGTGATAAATTTTCAGGAATTGATATTTTTTCAAGTTTAAGAATGCCTTCAGGAGTGGCACCAATGGTTGTTCTTGAACCTGAACAAGCAGCATTATCAGCAGTTAAAATTTTATCTTTGAAATATCCTGAATTGGCAAAAAAAATTAAAGAATATCAGGAGAAAATAAAAAAAGAGATAGAGAAACAGGATGAGGAGGTAAAAAATGGGTAGTGTTAAGGATCTTTCTGTTATAAAATTACCTGAAGATGGAAAAAGCGGAATAGGTAGATTTATATTTTCTGATAGGTATTCTGTTTTTGACTGGGGTGAAATGCCCGATCATATAATAGATAAAGGAAAATCAATGTGTATTTCTACCGCTTATTTTTTTGAAATGATTGAGAAAAATGGAATAAAAACACATTATAAAGGAATTGTAGATAAAAATGGTTATGTTAGAAGTTTAGGAGAAATAAAAGAGCCAACAAACATAATTGAATTTAAAATGTTAAGAGTTTTAAAACCAGAAATTAAAGGAAATGCTTATGACTATTCAATTTATAAAAAGGAAAAAGTGAATTTTCTAATACCCCTTGAAGTTATATACAGAAATTATTTACCGGAGGGTTCATCTGTATTTAGAAGGTTAAAAGAAAGGACTTTAAAATTGGAAGATATTGGTTTGATAGAAGTACCAAAGGTAGGTCAAAAACTTGAAAAACCGATAATTGATATTTCAACAAAACTTGAATTGACTGACAGATATATAAACTGGAAGGAGGCAAAAGAGATTGCAAATTTAAGTGATGATGAAATTGAAGAAATAAAAATAAAAACATTAAAAATAAACGAAATAATAACAAATGAAGTAGAAAAAATTGGACTTAGGAATGAAGATGGTAAGGTTGAATTTGGTTTTGATGAAAATAGAAATTTAATTCTTGTTGATGCTGTTGGAACTCTTGACGAATGCAGATTTACTTATAATGGAATACCGGTGAGTAAAGAAATTGCAAGAATATATTATAGAAAAACTGAGTGGTATAAAAAGGTTGAGGAAGCAAAGAAGAAAAATAAAATTGAATGGAAAAAATATGTGGATATAGAACCTCCAAATTTGCCAGAAGAACTATTTAAAACAATATCTGATATTTACAGAAGTTATACAAATGAAATAACAGAAAAGAAATGGTTTGATGTTCCTCCTTTAAAAGAAATACTTTCAAAAATTAAAAAGTATATTTGAAATGGTAGAGGTTCTTAAACCTTCTGAAGAAGCAATAGAAAAAGCAATTAACATTTTAAAAAATGGTGGAGTTATTGCATTTCCAACTGAAACTGTTTACGGTCTTGGGGCAAATGGTTTAAATTCAGATGCAGTAATTAAAATATTTGAAATTAAAAAAAGACCTTTTTTTGACCCTATAATTTTACATATTGGAAAAAAAGAAGATTTAGAAAAACTCTGGAAAAAAATAAATAAAAAAGCAGAAAAACTTATTGATAAATTTTGGCCCGGGCCTTTAACTATAATATTGCCAAAAACTGAAGTTGTTCCTTATATAGTTACTGCTGGACTTGAAACAGTTGCTGTAAGAATGCCATCTCATCCCGTTGCACTTGAAATTTTAAAAAGAGTTGATTTTCCAATAGCAGCACCAAGTGCAAATATTTTTGGAAGATTGAGTCCAACAGAAGCAAAACATGTAAAACAACAAATAGGGAATAGAATTGAACTTATTATAGATGGTGGTAGATGTTCTGTTGGTATTGAATCAACAGTGATTGATTTAACAGGGGAAAGAAGTTTAATTTTGAGACCCGGAGGGGTTCCAAAAGAAGAGATTGAAAAGGTTATTGGAAAAGTTGAGATTATAAAGAAAACAGAAAAAATTTCTTCTCCGGGACAATTACCTTTTCATTATTCACCCAAAACTCCTCTTAAAATTTTGTATGACTATAATGAAGTAAAAAAAGGGATTAAAGCAGGGCTTCTTGCATTTAAAAAACCAAAAAATAAAGATAAATTTGTGAGAATTGAGGTGTTATCTATGAAGGGTGATTTAAGAGAAGCAGCAGTGAATTTTTTTTCCTGTCTTCATAAACTTGACGAAGCAAAACTTGATATAATTTATGCAGAACCAGTTCCCGAGCAGGGACTTGGAACAGCAATAATGGATAGATTACATAAAGCAGAAACAAAAAATTTTATTTAGATTTTAAATTACTTTTCAAAAAGTTGTTTTAATTTTTCCTCAGATAATGGTTTTGTCAATAAACTTCCCACAAAATAGAAAATTCCACATCCAATAAGAACTATGAATTCAAGTGTTCCCATTCCAAGTTTTTGTTTAAAAACAAATATACTTCCAATAAGAGTGGCGATGACTCCATAAAGCATACATAGAATTGCACCGGTTGATGTTGCTCTTTTCCAGTAAAAAGAAACTGCTGTACAGAATATAAAAATACTACCAAGGCCTATTGAGGCATATCCCATAAAAACCGCAAGTAGAGCTGGAGGTTTTTTAAATGTCCAGTAAAAAGGAATTAAAAGGAATATACCTATAAAAACTTTAGTTAATTTGAGAAGTAAATTTTTAGAAATATTAGGTTTAAAGGTGTAAATTATATCTTTTGTTACATTTCCAGCCATAACCATTACCATAGCAGAAAGTGTAGAAAGTGCTGCTGCAAAAACACCGGTTGTATATAAAACAGTTAATGGTTTACCACCAGCAACTATAGCAAGATATGGTGCAGCAAGGTCTCCTTTCCATGGCTGTATGTTTAAAATTTCAGGACCAAAAGTTGCTCTTGAAATAAGTCCTGTAATTGCATTTAAAAATATTGGTGGACCTGCAACAAGAAATACCATGAGAGTGATTAAAGAAAAATCTTTTTTTGTTAGTTTTTTCATTCCAAGAAATCTTGCAACATTATGAGGAAAACCTGTTGCCATAGTTAAAAATATAAAAAAAGTTGCAATTATCCCAACAGGAGAAGAAAATAATTGAGTATTTCCAACTGCAGGAAGATCTCTTCTTATCAAATCCAGAAGTTTTATGTCTTGAGTAGAAAGTTTTGCATTTAGTTCAGATGGTCCTCCTACAAAAAAAATAGAAACAATACCCAATACAAAACAGGCAATTCCAAGTAATGCTCCCTGCAAAGCAAGAGACCACTGAGTTCCTGTATATCCACCAACAATCATATAAATAAAAACAATAATCCCAGAAAGAAGAAGACACCATAAAGCAGGAAGTCCTGTTACTGCATACCAAATGGTAGCACCTGCTTTAAATTGACCTACTGCATAAAGAGTCATAAAGAATATCATAATAAGAGCAGATAGAAATTGGACGATTTTGCTATCAAATCTTATTCTTAGTACATCTGGGACTGTTTTTGCTCCGAATTTTTCAGCATATTTCTGCATTTTTTCGCCTGTAAAAAATAAACAAGGCATAATTCCAACTATTGTCCATATCCCGGCAAACCACATTCCTGACCAACCAACTGCATATGTAACGCCCATCATTCCAAGTGTTGCCCATCCACTTAACCATGTTGCAGCAAGTGCAAGTCCGGTAATAACAGGTCCTATATCTTGATGTCCTGATAAAAAGGTTTCAAAAGTTACTGATTTTTTTCTGCTTAAAAATCCAAGTAGTGTGCAGATTAATAACATTACCCCAATTCCAATTGCTGATGTAATAGTATAAGATAGATCTGGTTGCGGAATAGGATAGAAGTTATTCATTTTTCCACCCCCTTTATTCTTATCAATAATCCTATTATTGTAAAAAATGTACTAAAAAATATAACTAACCACCATGCCAACCAGTTTTTGTCCATATCCCCTCCTTTTTGAAAAAAATATTAAACTATTATATAAAAATGTCAAATTTTTATTTTTTGATTTGAAATGAAAATAAACAAAATGATAGGGAAATTTTATTTTATATTTTTAAAACTCTATTTTAAGAGTAATTATTTCATGCGGTTTAAAATTAAGTTCAATTTTTTTATTTTTTACTGGTATTCTTTTTAAATTTTCTTCCTTTACATTACTAATCCAGAGATTTTTTATATTTCTGTCAAAAGTTATAACAAATTTTCCTTTTTTTCCTTCATATTCAACCATCCTTAAAATATATGTATTATCTTTAATTGATTTTTTGAAACAAGTTGGTACAATATTTCCTTCAATATAGAATAATTTTTGTTTTTTTATTTCTCCTTCCGAAATAACAGGTGTAATATTATATTCAAGAGCCATTTTTGTTATTTCTGAAATATTTGATTTTCCAAAAAATAATCTATATGAAACTAAATGATGTCCACAATCAGGTTCAGCGTCTGGTTCATAAGAATTTCTTAACAGGGTTAAAGATAAGTTATTTCCATCCAGGAAATATCCATATTTTTCTCTATTCATTATTACTGCCCACCAGTTATCTTCTTTAAATCCTGCCCATCTTAAAGCTGGATATTCCCGAGGAATATTTTTTCTTTTCATAGCACCAAAAGGTATTTCACAATAAAAATCACTTCTTTGAGCATTGAAATTAAAGTTTGCCCTTAACATAGGTACCCCAATTTCACTATTTCCCTTTATATTCCAATCTGTTTCGAATTCAAAATCAATGAAAGGAAAATCTCTGTAAAGTAAAGTTCTTTGAATAATTTTTGTTTCTTTATATTTTCTTATAACTTCAAAAATAACTAACGAGTTTCCTTCCTTTATTTCAAGATTATCCAAATCTATTAAATTTTCTATCTTATAAATATTACCTATTATCCAGGCACTCATAGGATGTGGTTTTTCCCAATAAAGTTTTATTAGATTAGCACAATTTTCTGCCCAGAATGAACTTTTATCTTCTGGAATTGAATTTGCTTTTGGTATTACATCTTTTTTATTTTTTTTATCATAAATCCCTCTTATAAGGCCTGTTTTTTTATCTACCCAGATATAATAAAATTCATTTTCCCATTCTTCCTCTCTTTTTATAAAACCACTTCTATAAATTTTACAATCTTTGATATAAAATGTTTTAAAGTTATAAGGGGAAATAGGAGTAGTTGTGAATATAAGATTTCCTTCAGTTTTTTCAGCATCTATTTTTACACCACACTCATCTTCAATATGTATATCTTCATTTCCATAATATGGTATTTTTGCAGGATATTTTGTTTCCCAGCCATTTGGATTAAAAATTGTTATACTTTTATTTTCTATCTTCATTTTTTCAATTATTTCATTTATTATTTTGTTTCCTTCTTCAATAACTTCGTTAGCAAGAGTATTGGAATAATCGTATGATTTATGTATTGCTGAACCATCAAGTATATCATGAAATTGATTAAAAAGTGTTTTTTGCCACATTTTTTCAATTTCATTTTCCGGATACTGTTTGTTATTAATTGAGAAGATTGAAGAAAGAGTTTCAAGTTTTAACAATATATTTTCACAATTTCTATTATTTCTTTTTATATCAGAATGTGTTGTATAACAACCTTCAAAAATAAAATTTAATTCATCTTTAACAATGGGTAATCTATTTTTATATTTTTCTATTATCTTGAAATATTTTTCAGTAGTTGAAAATTCAAGATTTGGGAAACATGGTTTTTCATTAAGTTTTATTTTTCTCTCAATGTCTTCTTCTGTAGGTCCTCCTCCATGGTCTCCAACTCCATAAACAAACATGAAATCTTTTATTTTGTATCTCTTATAATAATCAATGAAGAGTGGAATAATTCTATCGCTATCAATTTGATTATTGTAAATACTGTTAAAAGCAATTACTTTATTTTTATCGGGACCCTCCCATATAAATAATGGATATCCCTTTCCACATCTCATAAAATAATAATAGTTTATATCTGCATTTTTTATAATTGAGGGTATGGTAAATGGATGGCCGAATGTATCAGGAGACCACATAATTTTTACATCTTTATCAAAATTCTCTTTTATATACTTTTTTGAATAAATTATATGTCTCACAATACTTTCTCCATCAGACATATTTAAATCATTTTCAACCCATGCATTTGCTGTTATTTCCCAGTTACCACTTTTTACTTTATCTTTTACTTTTTTAAAAAGTTTCTTATCATTTTCTTTAGTAATATCATAAACATGTGTTTGACTTTGGGAAAAAGTTAAGTCCTTATATTTATCCATCAAGTTTATAATTGTTGTAAAATCTCTTAGAACTACAGAAACAGTATCTTCATATGTCCATAACCAGTTCATGTCAATATGAGCATGACCTATAAGATGAACCTTAAATTTTTTAGCATAGGGTTTAAAACTTTCCAGAAGGTTTTCAATATCTTTTATAACATTTTTTATTTTTTCCCAATCTTTTTTAATAATAAGGTCTGAATCAAGTTTTTCATAACACTTTTTGATTATTTCAGAAAGTTTTTTCTTTTTTGTTTCTTTTAAAATTATTTGAGCAAATTTTAATTGATATAGAATTGACTTTAATTGAAAAACAATATCATTTAAATTTTTGATTGATAAATATGCCCAGAAACCCCCAAGTCCATCACCCTTGTCTGTTTTGAAAACTATAAGGAATTTTTCGTTTGGTTTAGCATTTTCTGTTAATAAAAATGGAGTTGCAATTTTATCTGCCCAGAATTTATGAGAATAAACTTCTTTTCCATTTATAAACAGTGTTACACCCGAAGGAAAAACAAATTTCAAATAAATCTTACTTCCTTCTATTTTTATTCCTTCAATCTCTTCCGGTATTTCTATCCATTTTCTTAAATAAGTATCTCCATCCTTTAAAGCCCAATGAATTGGTTGAGTTTTTTTCTCCCAGTTACTATCATCTATTTCAACTTTTGCTCCTTCTGAACAATTTTGTTTAAATTTCCATTCATTAAGATGTAAGTACTTATTAATTCTCTGTTCAAGATTTTTTACACTTTCTTCCCATTTCTCCAATAAATCCATGTTTGCCTCCTTTAAAAGTTTTCTAACAAGTATATATTTTAAATTACAAAATTAGAAAATCAAGTTTATTTTTGATGGGGAAAAATTATTTTGTAAATTTTAAAGCGCCATTTTCAACATCTATAATTATTGTGTCTCCTTCTTTAAATTCTCCAGAAATAATTTTAAGGGCAAGGGGATTTTCTATTTCTCTCTGAATTAAACGTTTTAAAGGTCTGGCTCCAAAATTTTCGTCATAACCCTTTTCTGCAAGATAATTTTTTGTTTTTTCTGTAATTTCAATTTTAATTTTCTTTTCAGAGAGTCGTTTCTGAAGGTATGAAATTTGAATACCCACAATTTTGAGAATATCTTCTTTTTTTAATTTTTTAAATATTATTATTTCGTCAATTCTGTTTAAAAATTCCGGTCTGAATTTTAATTTTAAAGTTTCCATTATTTTTTCTTTTATTACATCTTCTTCTTTAAATGAAGTAATAAATTGACTTCCAATGTTTGATGTCATAATAATCACAGTATTTCTGAAATCTACAGTTCTTCCATGTCCATCCGTCAGACGTCCATCATCAAGTAATTGAAGGAGTATATTAAAAACATCAGGATGTGCTTTTTCTATTTCATCCAGAAGAATCACACTATAAGGTTGTCTTCTTATTCTTTCTGTTAATTGCCCTCCTTCTTCATAACCTACATATCCAGGAGGAGCCCCTATTAAACGAGACACTGTATGTTTTTCCATATATTCACTCATATCAATACGAACAAGAGCATTTTCATTGTTAAATAGAAATTCAGCAAGTGCTTTTGCAAGTTCTGTTTTTCCTACTCCTGTAGGTCCGAGAAAGATAAAAGAACCAATTGGTCTATTTGGATCTGAGAGACCTGCTCTATTTCTTCTTATAGCATTTGAAACTGCTTTTATTGCTTCCTCCTGTCCGATAACTCTTTTTGATAACCTTTCTTCCATATGAATTAATTTTTCAACTTCTCCTTCAAGCATTTTTTGAACAGGTATTCCTGTCCATTTTGAAACAATTTCTGCAATATCTTCTTCCGTAACTTCGTCTTTTAATAATCCCTTTTCTTTCTGGACTTCTCTTAGTTTTTTCGTTTCCTCTTCAAGTTTTTTATTTAATTCAATCAATTTACCATATTTATATTCTGCTGCTTTATCAAGGTCTCCTTCTCTTTCCGCCTTTTCAATTATATTTCTTGCAAGTTCAATTTGTTCTTTAATTTTTCTTATTTTTTCAACTATTTCCTTTTCTGTAATCCACTGTTTGTATAATGTATCTCTTTCCTTTTTTATTTCAACTATCTCTTTTTCTAATTTTTCTAATCTTTCCTTGACTTCAGGTGTATTTTCTTTTTTTAATGCCTGTTTTTCTATTTCAAGTTGCGTTAATTTTCTTTCAATTTCATCCAGTTCAACAGGCATACTATCAATTTCCATTTTAAGTTTGCTTGCAGCCTCATCTATCAAATCTATTGCTTTATCTGGTAAAAATCTTCCACTTATATATCTATGTGATAAAACCGCCGCTGCAACAATTGCACTATCAGTTATTTTAACTCCATGATGAACTTCATATTTTTCTTTCAATCCCCTTAAAATTGATATTGTTTCTTCAACAGTTGGTTCTTTTACATAAACAGGTTGAAATCTTCTTTCAAGGGCTCTATCTTTTTCTATATATTTCCTGTATTCATCAAGAGTTGTGGCTCCAATACATCTTAAAGTTCCCCTCGCAAGTGCAGGTTTTAGCATGTTAGAAGCATCAATTGCTCCTTCTGCTGCACCTGCTCCAACAAGAGTATGTAATTCATCAATAAAAAGTATTATCTCACCTTCTTTTTTTTCTATTTCTTTTAAAAGTGCTTTTAATCTATCCTCAAATTCTCCTCTAAATTTCGTCCCAGCAATTAAAGCACCAAGATCAAGAGCAAGTATTTTTTTATTTTTTAAATTTTCAGGTACATCTCCTGAAATAATTCTCCTTGCCAGACCTTCAACTATTGCTGTTTTACCAACACCTGCTTCTCCAATCAAAACAGGATTATTTTTAGTTCTTCTTGATAAAACTTGTATAACTCTTCTAATTTCCTCATCTCTTCCAATAACAGGGTCAAGTTTCCCTTTTCTTGCTAAATCTGTCAAATCTCTTGTAAATTTATCAAGGACTTTATATTTAGTTTCAGCATCTCTATCAGTAATCTTTTCTCCATTTCTTAAATTTTGTATAATTTTTATTATTCTATCCTTAAAAATATTATATTTTGCAAAAATTTCTTTCACAGGAGAATCAACTTCACTTATAGCAATAAAAAGATGTTCCACTCCAATATATTCATCTTCAAAAATTTTGGCATAATTTTGTGCTTTATAAATAGTTTGATTTAGTAAAGGACTTATATATAAAGCAGTTTTTGAATTATAAACTTTTGGAAGTTTATCTATTTCTTTTTCAATATCTTTTTTTATTCCTTCCACATCTACATTCATTTCTTTTAAAATGTCAATAATCGTTTCATCGCTATCTACCAATACATATGCAAGATGTAATACATCTACTTCATTATTATTTTTTTCTTGAGTTAAAGCCTGTGAAGACATTAATGCTTCTTGAGCTTTCAATGTAAATTTTTCAAGATTCATTTTTTACTCTCCTTTTATTTTTTTTATTTAGATGGTATTTTTTTGTAGAAGTTTCAGAATTATTTTTCAAAAAATTTACACTTAATGGGGCCAAACTGTATTTCGTCGTTTTCCTGAAGTTTATAAGGTTTTTTAACTTCAATACGAGCCATGTTGACATATGTACCATATTGACTTCCAAGTCCATGTGTTCCAATATCTTCAATATACCAACCATCATCTTTTTTGATTATTCTTGCATGGATTCTTGATACTTTAACTAAACTGTCAAGATACAATCTTTTTGTGGATTCTGGTAAAGATTGAAAAATTTGATAATCCGGTATGGTTATATCATTTGTATTCTGCCTTCCAACATAAATTTTTTCTTTAACCAACTCATATTCTCTATTCATAAAGGGATAATCAAAAACAAGTTTAGCCATTTATTTCCTCCCTTTTATTAATTTTACAATAATATAAATTCCACCTATCATAAATATTAAAATTGCAATGAATTGAGTTGAATAAAGTCCAAGTGATGTTCTTTTTAAATCCCCTCTTAAAAAGTCAACAAAATACCTTATTAAAGAAAAACCTATTAAATAAGAAGAAAATATAAATCCTTCTCCTTTTTTTGTTTTTTTTGATAATTTCTTTAAAAAGAAAAAAAGTACTATGTACAAAAATGAATAATAAAGTTGCGTAGGATGTACTTTTTTATCCATAAAAGGAAATTTTACCCCGATAAAGAAATCTGTTTCTTTCCCATAACAGCAACCGTTTAAAAAACATCCTAATCTACCAATTGCCTGTCCAATAGGAACATAAATTGCAATTGTATCAAGAAGTTTAACTGGTGAAAAATTTTTTATTTTAGAAAATAAAATAATAAAAATTAAAGAAGATAGAATTGCTCCTTCAACAGCAAGCCCTCCATTCCTTATTTTAATAATTTCCAGTGGATGAAGAATGTAATAATATATATTTACCAGAATATGTAAAAATCTTGCGCCAATAATTCCAGTAAAAATTGTCAAGAAAACTAATTGAGAGATAAACTTTTCATCGTAACCTTCCTTATGATATTCTTTTTCAAATAATGCTATTGAAATAAAAACTCCAACAGCAACAAAAACTCCATACCAGTATATAACAAAATTCCCAATTTTTATAAATACTGGATGCATTTTTATTCCTTTAAATATTTTATAAAGAATAAAATAACACCTATTGATATGAAAGCATCTGCAAAATTAAAAACTGGCCAGAAGTGGAAATTTATAAAATCAATAACATATCCAAATCTTATTCTATCAAGTAGATTTCCTATTGTCCCTCCAACAATCAAACCGAGAGAAAATTGATGATATTTTTCTGTTTTTTTTAATTTTAAAATGGCAAAAATAATAAAAAAAATTGCAATAAAAGAAAAAATTATTATAAAGATTCTCGTTTTTTCATTATTGAATAGTCCAAAAACAATTCCTTGATTTTTTATAAGTGTAAAAGAAAGGAAAGAGGTAATATTTATATTTCCATCAGTTTTTTTCAGTAATCTAACTATAAAAGATTTTGTTATCTGATCAAAAAAAAGTGCTAAAAATGAAGTTGTTAAAAAAATTTTTAAAAAAAATCTAAATTTCACTTTTTTTCTCTTTCCGTTTGACACTTTATGCAGTATCTTGCATATGGAATTGCCTTTAATCTTTCTTTTGATATTAGTTGTCCACAGTTGTCACATTTTCCATAAGTTCCATCTTTAATTTTTTTTATTGCTATATTGATTTCTTCAAGTAATTTACTCTCAGAATTAGAAAGCCCAACTTCAAGGTCTTTTTCAAATTCATCAGTTCCATAATCTGCAATATGAGTTGGAACCCCTTTTTCTCCTTTTTCAATTACTTCTCTTGCGTAAGATAAATTTTTAAAAATTTTTTCTTTTTCTCTTTCAAGTAATTTAAGAAAATAATTTTTTTCTTCTTTTTTCATGGCTTCCCTCTCATTTATAAATCAAAAATTATTGTTGTTGTATACTGGTTATCTAATTTTTTTATCTTCAAATTGTGATATGTTGTTGCTTTAACTTCTTTTTCTATTTTTTCTACTTTTTGCATTTTAAGTTTTGCAAAGAGATTATATTCATTATTTTTAAAATCTATTTTAATTTCTTTGATTTCACCTGACATTTTTTTTGTTTCCATATAATATATCATTTCATTCAAAAATTTAACAAGTAAATTTTCAAGTTCCTCTGATTTCAAGTTTATTTCCATAATACTTTCTTTCCCGTTTGATTTCACTCCCATTATTTCATAAAGTCCTTTCAAAGAATTAATAAAAATTTCTTCTATTGTTTTTCCTTTGACAATTATTCCTGTATCGGCGGTATGGTTTATAATTTCAATATTTTTATTCATTATTTTCTTTTTCCACTTTGGTTATATCTGTTATTTCATCATCAGAAGGAAGATTTATCAGTTTCACACCAATAGTATTTCTTCCAACAATTCTTATGTCAGAAACTTTAATTCTTATAACAATACCCTTTTTGGTAGTTATTATTATTTCATCTTCTCCAGAAACAAGTTTAGAACCAACAACCTCACCATTTTTGTTACCAACTTTTATATCAATAACTCCTTTACCTCCTCTATGTTGAACTTTATATTCTTTAATTAATGTTCTCTTTCCAAACCCTTTTTTACATACAGTAAGCAAAGAAAAATTCTCTTCTTCTGGATTTATAATTTCGCAACCAACAACTTCATCATCTTTTTTCTTAAATCTTATTCCTATTACGCCAATAGCATTTCTTCCAACCGGTTTTACTTCTTTTTCTGGAAATCTGATGCTTAAACCATTTTTAGTACTTAAAATTATATGACTATTTCCATCTGTAAGTTTAACATCTATAAGTTTATCTCCTTCTCTTAAATCAATACCTATTATTCCACCTTTTCTTGGTTTACTATATTTCTCAAGGGATGTTTTTTTCACAAGTCCATTTTTTGTAATCATAATTAAAAATTTGTCTTTTGAAAATTCTCTTACAGGGATTACTGCAGAAATTTTTTCTCCGGGTTCTATTTTTAAAAGATTTATTATTGGTTTCCCTTTTGCTTGTCTACTCCCTTCAGGAATTAAGTAACCTTTAAGCCAGTAAACTTTCCCCTTATCAGAAAAAAACAAAAGTGTATCAGTAGTTGATGTTAGAAGGAGATGTTTTATAAAATCTTCTTCTTTTGTTGAAGCTCCTATTAATCCCTTGCCTCCTCTTCTCTGTCTTCTGAAAGAATCAAGGTTTGTCCTTTTTATATAACCTTCATAAGAAATTGTTACAACTATGTCTTCGGGTCTTATCAGATCAATATCTTCAAATTCTTCTATACTTTCTACAATTTCTGTTTTTCTATCATCTCCAAATTTTTCTTTGATCAATAAAAGTTCATTTTTTATTATTTCTTTTACTCTTTTTGGACTTTCAAGAATTTCTTTATAATCTTTTATTTTTAATTCAATTTCATCTCTTTCTTTTAATATTTTTTCCCTTTCAAGTCCTGTTAACCTTGAAAGAGGCATACTTAAAATTGCATTTGCCTGGATTTCAGTAATTTTAAATGTTTTAATTAATTTTTCTCTTGCCTCATCAACATTTTTGGAATTTCTGATTAAATCAATAACTTTATCAAGATTATCAAGAGCAATAATTAGTCCAAGAAGAATGTGATACCTTTCTTCTGCTTTTTTTAAATCATATCTGGTTCTTTTTATAACTATTTCTTCTCTAAAATTTATAAAGAGTTGAAGCATCTCTTTAAGATTTAAAAGACGAGGCTGTCTATTAACAAGTGCAAGATTAATAATTCCATAAGATGTCTGTAGTTGAGTGTGTTTATAAAGTTGATTTATTATAATATCCACATTCTCGCCTTTTTTTGTCTCAAGAACAACTCTAATACCATTTTTATCTGACTCATCTCTTACTTCAGTTACTCCTCCTATTTTTCCATTTTCAATTAGATTTGCTATTTCTTCAACAAGATTTGATTTATTTACTTCATAAGGAATTGTTTTTATTACTATGTTAACTTTGTTTTTTTCTTCTTCAACATCAACATGCCCTCTTACAATAATTATCCCTTTTCCTGTAGTATATGCACTTTTTATGCCTTCTCGTCCACATATCATACCACCTGTTGGAAAATCAGGACCAGGTAAAATTTCAATCAGTTCTTCAATTGTTATTTCAGGATTATCAATTAATTTTATCATGGCATTCACTACTTCTGATAAATTATGGGGTGGAATATTTGTAGCCATTCCAACCGCTATTCCAGAAGACCCATTTATAAGAAGATTCGGAATTTTACTTGGTAATACAGTTGGTTCAATCAAAGATTCATCAAAGTTAGGGACAAAATCAACTGTTTCTTTTTCAATATCTGCAAGCATTTCCATAGTAATTGATGCGAGTCTTGCCTCTGTATATCTCATAGCAGCAGGTGGGTCTCCATCAATAGAACCAAAATTCCCCTGTCCCTCAATTAAGGGATATCTTAGAGAAAACGGTTGTGCCATTCTTGCTATTGCTTCATAAATAGGGGCATCACCATGGGGATGATACTTACCCATAACCTCACCAACTATTCTTGCTGATTTTTTAAACGGTTTTCCAGGTTCTAATCCTAATTCAAGCATTCCATAAAGGATCCTTCTATGAACAGGTTTTAATCCATCCCTTACATCAGGTAAAGCTCTTCCTATAATAACACTCATAGCATAATCAAGATATGACTCCTTCATTTCTTCCTCAATTCCTATTGTTACTATTTTTTCCCCTTCCATAATTACCTCTTTTTAAATGTCAAGATTTTTAACTTCTCTCGCATATTTTTCAATAAATTCTCTTCTTGGTTCAACAACCTCTCCCATAAGAATTGTAAATATTTCCTCTGCTTTTATAGCATCTTCAATAGTAATCTTTTTTAATCTTCTCGTCTGGGGATTCATTGTGGTTTCCCAGAGTTGTTCAGGATTCATTTCTCCAAGACCTTTATATCTCTGAATTATAAAACCAGTTTTTTCTTTTTCTTTTATTTTGTCATATATTTCAATAATAGAAACTCTTTCTTCTTTTCCTTTATCATCCTTTATCACAAATATCTTTTCAAAAATTTTATCAAGTTTTATGTCTATCTCTTCTAATTTTTTAAAAATTTTCTGTAATTCTTTAGTTTCGTATATCTCAAAAAGTTTATATTTCTTGTTTTCACTTTTAGAAAAGAGGTCAAATTCCTCACCTTTTTTATTTAAATATTTGGTCACTTCTTCTTCATCAGTTAAAAATAATTCCTCATCTTCATATGTAAGAAAGTATAAGGGCATTTTTCTATTCTTTTTGTAGAAAGAAACTATTTTTTTTATATCAAGTCCTTTTAAGGATAATGTCTTTATTATTTCTATAAGTTTTTTGCTTATTTCAAAAATAGTTTGAATTTGTTCGGTATATTCACTTAATTTTGAGTCATAACTTAAAAAAAGTTTTATCCTTTCTTTTGCAAATTGTACAAGTACTTTATCCATTTCATTTTCTGTGTCTATATAGAACTCTTTTTTTCCTTTTTTTATTTTATAAAGAGGGGGCTGGGCTATATAGACATATCCATGTTTTATAAGGTCAGTCATCTGTCTATAGAAAAAAGTTAAAAGGAGTGTTTTTATATGGGCTCCATCTACATCAGCGTCCGTCATTATTATGATTTTATGGTATCTTACTTTACTAATATCAAAATCATCTCCTACTCCACCTCCTATGGCACTTATTATTGTTTTAATTTCATCGTTATTAAGTACTTTTTCAAGAGATGCTTTTTCTGTATTAATTATTTTACCTTTCAAAGGTAAAATTGCCTGAAAAGTCCTTTCTCTTCCCTGTTTAGCACTTCCACCAGCAGAATCACCTTCAACTATAAATAACTCTCTTTTTTCAGGTTCTTTTATTGAACAGTCAGCAAGTTTACCCGGAAGTGCACCCGTTTCTAACAGTTTTTTTCTTGTAAGTTCTCTTGCTTTTCTTGCTGCTTCTCTTGCTTTTGCGGTTGCAATACATTTATTTAAAATTTCTCTACCTGCTTCTGGATTCTCTTCAAGAAATGTCAAAACATTTTCATAAACTATGCTTTCTACAATAAATCTTACCTTTGAGTTCCCAAGTTTTGCTTTTGTTTGACCTTCAAATTGAGGTTCAGGTAACTTAACCGCTATTATTCCTGTTAATCCCTCTTTAACATCTTCTCCTGTTAAATTCAAATCGTCTAAAAATCCATTGTTTTTTCCATATTCATTTAATGCTCTTGTTAGTCCACTTCTAAAACCTGTTAAATGTGTACCCCCTTCTCTTGTGTTAACATTATTTGCAAAGGAAATAACGGTTTCACTGTATCCATCGTTATATTGAAAAACTGCTTCAATTTCAATATCTTCCTCTGTTTTTTTTATATAAAATGGTTTAGGATGAAGAACCTTTTTATTTTTATTAAGGTATTCTACGAATGAAATCAATCCACCTTCATATTTAAATTCTTCTTTTATATTTTTCCTTTCATCTATAAATGTAATTTTTACACCTGCATTTAAAAAAGCAAGTTCTTTAAGCCGTGCAATCAATATATTTTCATCAAAAATAATTGTTTCAAAAATTTCTTCATCCGGTTTAAATGTTACCTTTGTTCCTGTTTTTTCTGTTTTCCCTATAATTTTTAAAGATGTAACAGGTTTTCCTTTTTCATATTTTTGATAATATACTTTCCCGTCTCTTTTAACCTCTACTTCCATATATTCTGATAGAGCATTAACAACAGATACGCCTACACCATGCAGCCCTCCAGAAACTTTATATACTTTTTTGTCAAATTTACCACCTGCATGTAAAGTGGTCATTACAACTTCTACTGCAGGTTTTTTTTCTGTTTTGTGTATATCTACAGGTATACCTCTTCCATTATCTTCAACTGTTACAATATTTTCAGGACGAACAATTACATTTATTTCATCACAGTACCCAGCCATTGCTTCATCTATACTATTATCAACTACTTCAAAAACAAGATGATGGAGTCCACCTGTTGAAGTGTCTCCAATATACATTGCAGGTCTTTTTCTAACCGCTTCCATTCCTCCTAAAACCTGTATAGCGGAAGCGTCATAAGAGCTTAAATTCTGTTTATTCTCTTCCATTTAAAAAAACCTCCATTTTTAACAAAAAATTTTACCATTTTTTAAAATTTCTGTCAAAATAAAATGCTTTACAGTTGATAGGTTTGATAAATTTTTATGTACTTTTAATTTTCAAATTTTTTTAAGTTTTCTATAAATTTCTTTCAATTTATTATTTGATACAGGGTCTTTTAATTTACAATTTATTTCAAGAAGTGGTTTCAATACAAATTCTCTTTTTTTAAATTCCGGATGAGGTATTATAAGTTTTTTTGTTTTAATTATTTTTTTCCCATAAAAAATTATATCAAAATCAATTTCTCTTGCATCACCTTTTTGATGAGGAAATTTTCTCCCGATTTTTTTTTCAACATTCTTTAATTTTTCTAAAAGATTTTCAGGTGATATATTTGTTTCAACCTCTATTGCGCCGTTTAAAAAAATTCCACCTTTTGCATTAACCGGTGGATTTCTGTAAAAAAAAGATATTTTTTTTATATCAAGAAACTTTTCAATTTCTTTTAAACCTGATATTATATTTTTTATTTTTTCCCCTTTATTACTTCCTATGGCAATATATACTCTTTCCTTTTTCATTCAATAAAAGATTTAAATAAAATTGACGAATCTTTATATTTCCTCTTTAGTTTTCTTGAAAAATTTACAGCAAGAAATAGACAGAATGTTTTTTCATATTCATAATTTTCATTCATAAATGGGTCAAAGATAAATAAAAATTTTGCATCTTCCAGATTTGACAGTTTTTTCAAAACCTCTAAAGAAAATGCTTCAAATTTTTTTACCCAGATTGAAGGAGTATCAGTTGGATTAAGAGCAAAATCAAACCAATAAAAGAAGTCATCTTTTATTGGATAAATTTTTGTTATTTCTTCAATACCAAGAAATATTCTCAAACCATCAAGAACTTTTGTATCTGAAAAATAGAATGTATTTTTTTTAATTCTTTCAGAAAAATAAACTTTTTCATTAAATTTTCCCATACCGTATAAATGTAAAAAGTTAGCAATGGGTTCATTCAAGTCAACCCTGATTTTATTTATAGGATGTAGATTTAAAATTTTTAATGAATTGTCCATAAGTTTATTTATTATTTCAAAATTTTCGCCTTTATATTTAATTTCATCTACGTATTTATTTTTTATTTTATTTGGAAATTTACTATCTAACATAGGTAAATTTTCAGGGACTTTTAAAATTATATCTTTTTCATAAACAAAAAATTCATTTATCTTGCTTTCCTTTTTAATTTCTTCAATAAGTTTTTGTTTCTCTTTTAAATTTAGATTTACATCTGTTTCAATTATTTTGTTTTCAATCACAGATATAAATTGACACAGAAAAAAAGTGTCATTTTCGCTGGATGGTATTGAGTATTTTAAAGACCTGATAAAACTTTCTCCTGGAAAAGAAATTTCAGGTAATAGAAATTTAAAATAACTTTTTTCAATTGTTTTATCAAGTAAAACATAACCCCATTCTCCTTTTTCCATAAATAATTCAAAGTTTTCTTTTTTTGCATAATCAAATAATGTTTTTTCCCACCTTTTTTTGAATAGTTCAAGGTATCCGTGAAGAGTAAATAAAATAAATTTCATCTTTATTTTTCAATATATTTGAAAATTTTTTCTATATTTTTCAAAAGTTCGTTTATATCAAAAATTTTATTTAGTTCGTCATCTTTAATATATTTCTTTATAAAATCATCTTTTTTAACAAGTTCACAAAAATCAAGTTTTTTATTTATTGCCTCAAATGATATTTTCTGAATTTTTTCATATGCCTCTTTTCTTGAAAGACCTTTTAAAACAAGACAATTTAATAATTTCTGAGAAAAATAAACATTATTTAAAACATTCAAATTTTTTTTCATATTTTCTTCATTTACTACCATTCCATCAATAATTTTTGTAAGTAATGTTAAAATATAATCAAGAAGGATTGTTGATTCTGGTAAAATTATTCTTTCAGCAGAAGAATGACTTATATCTCTTTCATGCCATAAGGAAACATTTTCTAATGCTACATTTACATTTTTCTTTATGACTCTTGCAAGTCCACAAACTCTTTCACATAAAACAGGATTTCTTTTATGTGGCATAGCAGAAGAGCCCTTTTGTCCTTTTCCAAATGGTTCAAAAACTTCAGAAATTTCTGTTTGCTGAAGCAATCTTATCTGCAAAGCAACTTTTTCACACGAAGAAGCAATAATTCCAAGAATTGTTATAAAATAAGCATATCTATCCCTTGAAATTATTTGAGTTGAAAACTTTTCCCTTTTTAAATTAAATTTATCGCATACATATTCTTCAATTTCAAGTTCTATGTTTGAAAAAGTTCCTACTGCACCTGATATTTTTCCCACACTTATTTCGTCAATTGCTTTCTCAATTCTTTCTTTATTTCTCAAAAATTCAAAATACCATGTTCCAATTTTAAATCCAAGAGTTATCGGTTCAGCATGTATTCCATGAGTTCTTCCTATCATTAAAGTATTTTTGTATTGAATTGCCTTATCCTTTAAAACTTCAAGTAATTTTTTTATATCATCCAGAATTATATTTCCTGCTTCTCTTAAAATTAATGCAAAAGAAGTATCAATAATATCCGAAGATGTAAGTCCTAAATGAATATATTTACCTTCATCACCAATTTCTTCACTCACCTGTTCAACAAATGCAATAACATCATGATTTGTAATTTTTTCAATTTCATTTATTCTTCCAATATCAATTTTTGCCTTATTTTTAATTTTTTCAACAACGTCATATGGTATAACTCCAATTTTACTCCATCCTTCAAGAACAGCAATTTCTACTTCAAGATATTTTTTAAATTTGTTTTCTTCACTCCAGACATCAGCCATTTCTTTTCTTGTATATCTTGGTATCATATCAACCTCCTTGTAAAAATTATATATTATCGATATTTAAGTTGCAAAATAAGTTTTTCAAGAGATAAGAAAAAACTTAAAAACGAGATATAATAAAAACAAAAACAAAATTATTGATAGATATAAAGGTAAAAACCTTATTACCAAAAGTATTATTAAAACTATAAAAGGAGAAATTATAAGAATAAAAAAATATTTTTTTGTTTCTTTTAAATCACTTATAATTGATTTAACAACATCTTTTTCTTCACCGCAGTTTTTACACTTTTGTTCTTTTTCTGTGTTTTCTTCACCGCAATTTCTACAAATCCAAATAATACCCCTTTTTATTTTATTTTCTTTTTCTGATATTAATATTTTTTGCTTAATTGATGGTAGATCTTTAATTTTATACCCTGTTTTATATAATTCAAGTGCTTTAGAGTACTCTTCTTTTTTGAAATAAATGTCTCCCAGTTCTACATATGCCTTATAGTTGTTTGGCTGTTGAAGTATTATTTCTTTCAGTTCATCAATTCTTCTGGATTCCATTTTTTCCGTTAAAGTTTTTTCTTTTATTTCATGTAAAACTTGAATGAAAACATATCCAGAAAGAGGAATAAATATTGAAATCAATGACATTTTTAATATAGTCAATACAATACTTATAGCAAAAAGAATAGAAAAGATTACGATTTCTTGATGGGTTATATCTTTTTCCAACCATTTTTCAAAAATAATAAAATAAAATTCTATTCCCAGAACTATAAGGATGAATCCCAGTTTTAACCCTGCAAAATATCCAGAACCCCAATCAATCATTTTTGTATATTCCCATTATTTTTTCAATTGCTTCTTCATTTTCTAAAAAATTTATAAATATTCCTTTTTCTTTTTTAAACCATATAATCTGTTTTCTTGCATATTCTTTTGTCCTTTTAATGATTAATCTTTTCAATTCTTCAAAATTATATTTACCATTTAGAAATTCAATTATTTCATTATATCCAATAGGAGCTTTTAAATTCAAATATTTTTCAAAACCTTCTTCTTTCAATTTTTTTACTTCCTCAATCCATCCATTTTCAAACATTTTTTCCACTCTTTTTTCTATTCTTTCATAAATTATTTTTCTGTCTCTCATTAAAATAAAATAGTAAATCTTTCCTAGATTTTTCAATGTAATTTCAGGTTTTTGATTTTGCCAGTAAGTCATATTTTTTCCAGTCAATTCATAAACCTCAAGTGCTCTTTTAATTCTATACCTATCATTGGGATGTATTTTTTTTGATATTTCAGGGTCAATAATTTTTAATTTTTCATATAAAGTTTCAGTTTTTTCTTTTTCAAGTTTTTCTCTGATTTCTTTCTGTTTATCTTTTAATTCATCAGGAATATAAAACATTCCATTCAATAAAATTCTTATATAAAATCCACTTCCACCAACAATTAAAGGAATTTTATTTCTTGAAAGTATTTCTTCTGTTTTTTTAAAAACCTGTTTTGAATATTTATATACATCAAATTCATCTTTTAATGATAGAAAATCAATGAAATAATGTGGAATTTCTTTCTTCATTAATTCAGAAGGTTTATCTGTACCTATATTTATTTCTTTATAAAATTGTCTACTATCACAGGATATAATTTCTCCATTTATTTTTTGTGCAATTTTAAAAGATATTTCTGTTTTTCCAGAGGCAGTTGGACCTCCAATGATTACTATTTTATTCTTCATTAAATATATGCCTGTGATTTAAAATAGAGTTCCTAACTTTCCTGTTTTCTTTTCCATTTCTATAAGTTGTTTTCCATATTCAAAACCCGCAACTGCGACCGGGTCGTTAGTTTTTAATGTTCTACTTTTTGTATGGTCTGGATTATAAAAATCCCTTTTTTTAAGAGAAGTTAAAAATCTTTTTTCAAAATCTTCAAAACTTTCTCCATAAATATGATAGGAATCCGAAATATCAACATACTGTCCTACTTTAACATTTTTACTTATTTTTTTAGAAATTTCATCTGCGATGTATTTCTGAAGTTCGGTCAGACCAAATAAATTCATAAAAGCAGCTCTGTAAGCGTCTCTTGAACGCCAGTGAGTATTCATATTTAAAAATAATTCTCCCTCTTTTTCAATAATTCTACACCATATTCTCTGCAAACATGGAGGGTCATAGGTGAATGGGTCATAAAAAGGAATCCATGTAATCCCCTGTGCCCTTCTTGAAAAATGTGTTTCTGATAGTTTATTTATTATATATTCAAGTTGATTAACCTTTTCTTCTTTTCCCGGGATATGATAATTTGTAAGCCGGTCATGATAGGTATAAGTCCATTTTTTTTCTTCGGGATTTATCCATGCATCATGGATTCCATAAACCACTTCCTGTCTGTATTTTTCAAGGTCCTCAATTCCTCCTGGAAAAGCAAGATGAATTCTTGGTTCAGAAAAAGGTTCATTTATAACCATAATCATTGTACAATCTTTGCTTGGAGGGTCATTTTTCCTATCATATTCTGTTTTTATACTAATCCCATTCTTCCAGAGTTCAAGTAAACTTTTTTCCCATACTTCTGCTATTGAATTCCCTTCAATTTTAATTACAGGTATCATCTTTTTCTCCTCCTTAAAGGCATATTTTCCCATTTATATGTATTTAAAATTTCTCTTTTTGTAAGCCATCCTCTTCTTGCCATACCAATTCCAAATTTCATATATTTTAACATTCCTGTATTATGAGCATCTGTACCAAGAGAAAAAAATAAATTTTTCGTCTTCCCTTTAAGAATATTCACATCATTTAAATCCAATCTATCTGGATAGCAATTTATTTCAAGGGCAACATTAAATTTTGAAGCATATTCAATAATTTCATCTATATTGACTTCATACCCTTCTCTCCCACTTAAAAGACGACCTGTTGGATGAGCAATTATATCAACAAATGGATTTTCAATTGCTTTTTTTATTCTTTCTGTTACATTCTTTTTAAATCCCTGATGAATTGAAGCAATAACAAAATCAAGTTCTTCAAGAATTTTATCAGAATAATCAAGAGAACCATCAGCAAGTATATCAACCTCCATCCCTTTTAAAACTCTTATGCCTTTTATTTTTTCATTTGTTTTATCTATCTCTTCATTTCTTCTTTTCAAACTATCTTCATCAAGTCCACCTGCAATTTTTGATGTTTTTGAATGGTCACATATTCCAATATATTCATACCCCAGATTTTTTGCAGCAATTGCAATTTCTTCTATTGTTTCAACTCCATCTGAATATTTTGAATGAATATGAAGGTCTCCTTTTATATCCTTTTCTTCAACAAGGATAGGTAATTTCCTTTCAATTGCTGCTTCAATTTCTCCTCTGTCTTCTCTTAGTTCAGGTGGAATCCAGATAAGACCAAGAGTTTTATACACTTCATCCTCAGTTCTGCCCGCAATTTTTTCATCACCTTTGAAAACTCCATATTCACTAATTTTTAAACCTTTTTCTTTTGCAAATCCCCTTAATTTTATGTTATGTGCCTTTGAACCGGTAAAATATTGAAGAGCTGCTCCAAAGGAATCATTTGGAACTACTCTTAAATCAACCTGTAAATTATGTGATTTTTCTATTATTGATGCTTTGGTATTTCCTTTAACTATAACTTCTTTTACTATTGGTAAATTAACAAACCTTTCAATAATTTCAATATTATTCTTACTAGTTGCAAGTATATCAATATCTCCAATTGTTTCTCTCATTCTTCTTAATGAACCTGCAGGGTCAATATTATCTGTATATTTTTTTAATTCATTTATTATATCTTCCACAATAGGCAGTGCAATTCCAATAGGTATTCTTTCTCTTCCCTGTTTAAATAGTTCAATTCCTTTTTTTATATTCTCAACTTTTTTTTCTCCCATACCAAAAAGTTTCGCAAGTTGTCCATTTTCAATTACTTTTTCTAGGTCCTGTAAATTTTTTACACCTAGTTGGTTATATGCAAGATTTAATGTTTTTGGACCAAGATTTGGTATTTCAAGAAGTTGCAAAAGTTCTTCTGGTATATCCTTTACTGCTTCTTCATATTTTTTCATTTTACCTGTTTTCAAGTATTCTTCAATTTTTTCAGCCATACCTTTACCTATACCAGGAATTTTCTGAATCTCTCCTTTTTTATAAACTTCTTCTACATCTTCCGGATATTCTCTTAAAATCCTTGCTGCTTTCCTATAAGCACCTATACGAAAAGAATCATCTCCTTTAAATTCAAGAGCATCTGCAATCTTATCAAAAATATTTGCAATTTCCTGATTTTTACTCATTTTTTTCCAACAGGACATAAATAAAAAACATCTTCTTTTATTCCAAGAACTTTTTTCACTTTTTCGTCTTCAAATGCACCTATCATAACAGTTCCAAGCCCGAGAGATTCTGCCTGTAAGTGTATATTCTGACCGCAATGACCGACCTCCATATAAACATATCTTTCTCCTCTTTTTCCATATCTATTTGTTGTCCTTTCAAAAATCCCAGAAATAACTATTGTAATAGGTGCAAGTTTTATAGATGTTTGATTTAATGCTGCTCTTGATAGTTCTGTTCTTAAATCTCCTTCTTTTACTAAGGTTAATGAGTGAGAATCAATTTCATAATGATAAAGTCCTGGTGATAATCCTTCAACATTTCCAACTACTACATAAATTTCAAGAGGATATGTAGCACCTGCAGAAGGTGCAGTTCTTCCACCCCAGTCAGCAGTTTTTCCATCAGTTGCCCATAAAATCTGGGACAATTCTTTTAAACTTAATGGTGTATCTTTATAACTTCTTACAGACCGTCTACTTTTAAGAGATTCCTCTACACTAATTTTTCCTTCAAAATCAGGAGATGGTAATTTAATTTTTTCCATATTTTCACCCCCAATTATAACAGAAATGATAAAAAATAATAAAATATATGTTTTCATTGTAATTAATTTTATTTTTAATTGAGAAATTTTTCAAGTTTTTTATAGAGAAAATAGTACTTTTAAAAGCCCTTGAAAATTACATCAAGAATTTTTTCTGCTTCTTCATCTTGCATGTAATCAACATATTCAATCATTTCTTCTTCTGAAAAAGGCAAATTATGATTCAAAATTTCAATTTTTACAGTAGAATTAACTTTTTTTAAATTGGAAGTATATATTCTGGTAAATAAGAAAGTTGAAAAAAATATTAAAAAGAGTGAAATACCTGCAAATACAGGTTTCAATTTAATATGTAAAGATTGTTTTGCTTGAATATATTTAAATTTTTCCTTCCAGAAATTTTCATCAAAACCAGAAAATTCCTCCTTGGGTAAACTGTTTAAAATTAAAAGAAATTCCTTATATAAATTTCTACATTTTAAACATTTTTCCAGATGTTCTCTAATTTTTTCTTTTTCTTTTACTTTCCCTTCAATATAATCCAAAATATTTTTTTCTACATTTTTACATTTCATTTTTTATCACCCCTTTCTTTTTTAAATTTTCTCGTATTTTTTGTAACGATTGAAAATAAGTTGCTTTAATTGTTCCAACTCTACTTTTTAAAATATTTGCTATTTCTTCGTAAGTCAATTCTTCATATGTTTTCAGAATAAAAACTGTTTTTTGTCTTTCCGTTAAATTATCAATCTCTTTTTTTATCTCTTCTATCATATCACCACAACGAATACAATCGTCAAAATTTTTTCTGTTACTGTTATGAAAAATATTTTCATAATTATAATTTTCAATTTTTTTTATTCTATTTTTTTTTCTTAAAAAATCATATGATAAATTCACTGCTATTCTATAAAGATAAGTTGAAAATTTAGAAAGTCCTTTAAAGTTGTTCCAGTTTTTATAAGCGCGTAAAAAAGATTCTTGAACTATATCCAATGCATCACTATGATTATTTACCATTCTAAAAGCTATTCCATAAATTTTATTTGCATACATTATATAATATTCCTCAAAACTTTTTTTATCCTTCATTTTAATTTAGACATTAAAACTTGATTGATGGTTTATTTTATGATATATTATACCGCAAATTAGAGGAGGTTATATATGGCTAAGAAAAAAAGGAGTGTTTTAAAAAGACAGAGACAGGAAATAAAAAGAAGATTGAGAAATAAAATGATAAATTCTAAAATAAAAACATTGATTAAGAAAACAAAAGAAGCAGTTTTGAATAATAACCCGGAATTTGAGAATATTTTAAAAGAAACTATCAAGGAAATAGACAAAGCTATAGCAAAAGGGATAATTCATAAAAAAACCGGTGCAAGAAAAAAAAGCAGATTGATGAAGTTTGTAAAGAAATACAGGGTTCAACTTGAACCAGAAAAAAAATAATAAAAAAGATATATATGTAATTCTGAACCCACTTCAATCATTCCTGTTTTCAAAGAGTAATCAAGATTGAAAAGTAAATCAAATTTTTTTATAAATTCATCTTTTAATGTTTTTTCATTATATAAAATATTTCTTAAATAGATTTCAATACCACTTATAACAGGAGTAAAGTTTTTCTCCCTGACTTTCATATAATTTCTTAAGATCTCCATTATTTTTTTTCTATTTGTTCCTTTTAAATTATATATTTCTTTAAAAAATTTTTCTTCTGGAGAAACAGGTTCTTTTTTAAATTTGCTTTCTTTAAATGGTGGTTTTATTGAAATTCCATAAAGTATAACAATTATATTTGGAGGGAGTTTTTTAATTGAATTATAAAGTATTTCACAATCATCTTTAGAAAAACTTTCTACATTTTTTATTATATAGAGGGAGTTTTCAGAAAAGATTGGATTATAATCAAAATCATTTATTATTCTATTTATCTCAATTTTTTCAGCATCATAAATTTTTATATCAAAATCGTTTATATTGTATTTTTCTTTCAAAGTTTCAATGGTTGTTTTTACTTTTTCAATGTCATTTATAATAACTATCAAGTTTTTCATCTGTTTTTAAGTTTTAAAAGTTCAAAATATATTCTTTGAGCAATCTGTTCAGAAAGTTTTTCAAATATCTTTTCTTCCCTGTATTCTTTATAAATAGAAGAGGAAATATCCTCAATCAAATTTTTAGTTAAGACTGCATTTTCTTTTCTTCCATCATTCACCTTCATCTGTACTTCAATTCTATATTTTGCACCAACTATATTATCAATATCCTTTTTATCAAAAAAAACAGGAACTCTTTCAAACTTAAGAATTTTAACAGAAAGTGTATAATCAGCAATTTCTTTCATGTTTGTCAATGTATAACCTGAATAATTTAAAATAATTTTTTCTATTTTTTCCCTAATAGTAAAACTTAACATAGATTGATTAGTATAATTCTCTATTTTGTCAATATATATTCTGTTTTTTTCTGAAATGTTTTTGTTTATATAACAGGAAGTAAAGAATAAAAACAAACTACATATTTTTATTAATCTTTTCACTTGCAATTTTCCCATACTTAGTATTTGGAAACCGTTCTATTATTTTCATATAATAATAAACTGCACTTTTTTTCTTTCCTGCTCTTTCATAATATCTTGCAATTTGATAATATTTTTCTGCCTCTTTTTCATCAAGCATAATTTCTATTTTTTTAATTTCATTTTCAAATCTACTGTTTGGATATTCAATTAGAAATTCATTTATCTGGTCTTTTATATCTTCTATTGTATCTATATCAAGAGAAACTTCGGGTATTAAATTTAGTAAATATTTTATTTTTAAAAATTTGGCTCTTTCTGCATTAGATGTTTCAGGAAAATTTTTTATAATTTTTTCTAAAACTTCTATACTTTTATCATATTCTTTTAAATCAAAATAAAAATCTGCAAGTTTAAACATTCTATCCACTGCTTCCAAATCGTATGGACTATTTTCTATAACTTTATTCATAAATTGTGCCTTTTCTTCTGCTCTTGAAAATAAACCTCTGAATAATCCTTTTTTACTCTCTAATTTTTTTTCTGCTATTTCTGATTGAATTTTAATTGAAGAAAGAACAAGAGGTGAAGAAGGATATTCATCTATAATTTTTTGATAATAATCAAATGCTTTTTTTATATCTCCCTTTTCCCTGTATATTTCGCCTAAAATGAAACATGATGAAGGAGCGTATTCTGATTTTGAATAATGTTTTAATAATTTCTTATGTTCTCTTATAGATGCTTCAATTTTTCCGTTTTTTCTTAATTCCTCTGCATATTTAAATTGTTCTTCAGGAGTTTCTTTTACAGCATATTTAGGATTTATCCATTTTTTTGTCTGTGGTGTCCATTCCCAGTAGGAATAAGATAAGGATACAATTAAAAAAAACATTAAAAAAATTTGAAATTTCCTCATGTAAAAATTTTTACATAAATACATCCTTATGTCAATCATTTATCTCCTCCATTTCAAGAAAATTTTTACCTTTTTTTACATCAACTTTAATTGGTACTTTTAAGATTATAGCATTTTTCATAATCTCCTTTACAATTTCTATAACCTTTTTTTCTTCTTCTGGTAAAACTTCAAATAAAAGTTCGTCATGAATTTGGAGAATTAGATTACTTTTTAAATTTTCTTCTTTAAATTTTTGATATATTTTATTCATTGATAGTTTTATAATTTCAGAAGCAGACCCCTGAATTGGCATATTTATTGCAACTCTTTTGCCAAATTCTCTTTCATTTTTATTTTGACTTTTCAATTCTGGAATATACCTTCTTCTTTTTAGCAGTGTTTCAACATAGCCATTATCTTCTGCTTTTTTTATTATGTTTTCAGTATATTGTTTAACTTTTTTGAATTTTTCAAAATATTTTTGAATAAAAATTGAACTTTCTTCAACTGATATTCCGAGTTCCTGTGAAAGGCCATAAGGGCTTATTCCGTATATAATTCCAAAATTTATTGTTTTTGCAATTCTTCTTTTTTCTTCTTTTGTAAGTTCTCCAAAATTTAATGGAGAAAAAAGAGAGTCACTGGTGAGAATAATTTCAGCAGTTTCTGAGTGTATGTCTCTATCTTTTTCAAAAGCATCAATTAAAACAGGGTCTTCTGAAAAATGAGCAAGGACTCTTAATTCTATTTGACTGTAATCAAAAGATAAAAGAAAATTATTTTTTTCTGCACAAAATGCCTTCCTGATTAAACCACCCCTTTGGGACTTAACAGGTAGATTTTGCAAATTTGGATTTGAACAGGTCAATCTACCAGTTGTTGTAGAAATTTGACTGTATGTTGGATGTATCCTTCCTGTTTTTTGATTAATAAAATTTAAAAGACCTTCAATATATGTGGATTTTATTTTATAAAGTTCCCTGTATTCAAGAAGAAGTTTTGGTAATGGATGAAGAGGGGAAAGTTGTTTTAATACATTGATATCTGTTGCATATGCAGTTTTCGTTTTTTTTATAACAGGAAGTTTTAATTTTTTAAAAAGAATTTCGCCTACTTGATTAGGAGAATTTAGATTAAATACTTCACCACTTAAAGAATAAATCTTATCTATAATTTCATTTATTTCTATATTAAATTTTTCATTCAAATTTTTTAGATACTCAATATCAACTTTTATACCTGTAATTTCCATCCATACAAGAACATAGATAAGGGGCATTTCGACTTCTTCAAATAGTTTATACATATTAAAACCTATCAATAAATTTTCATATTCTTTTTTCAACTCAAATAAATTTCTATTATAAATTGCTTTTCCTGTAAGATGTTTGGCAATAGAAAAATCAAAATCAATATTTTTGAGTTTAATACCCTTATTTATCAAGTCCACAATTTTACTCTTGAGGTCAAAACCAATTTTCTTTATATCATCGCATTCAAGAATCTTTTTATATTTTTCTGGATATCTTAGTATTTCAGTATAGTTTATGATTTCTCCTGTAGAAAATCCTATAAAATTTTCTATGCTTTCAATATTCTCAACATCGGGATAAATTTCTTTTATAATTTCTTTAAGTTTAGTAAATTCAAAATATTCAAAAATTTCATATAATCTTGGTAAATCAGGAGAATTTATTTTTATCTCTTCAAGAGTAATTTTATCAAAAAAATTTTTGTTTAAAGTTGAAAGTTTTTTACTTAAAAAGGCAATTTCTCTATTTTTTTCGAGTTTATCTCTTAAATTTTTTGAATCAATTTTTTCAAGATTATTATAAATTTCTTCAATTGAATTAAATTTTGAAAGAAGAGAAATTGCAGTTTTTTCTCCAATTCCAGGTATTCCTGGAATATTATCAGAAGTATCTCCTGCAAGCCCTATAAAATCAACTATTTTTTCCGGTCTAAATCCATATTTATTAATTACTGATTTTTCGTCTAAAATACTGTAATCTATTGGATTTATAACGAAAACATTTTTATCTATTAGTTGCAAAATATCTTTATCACTTGATATTATAAAGAATACCCTGTCATCAGACTTTAATTTTTCAATTGAACTGGCAATAAGGTCATCTGCTTCGTATCCTTCTTTTTCATAATATTTTATACCAAGATAGGTAATTATTTCTTTTATTTTGGGAATCTGTCCAGAAAGTTCATCAGGCATTGGTTTCCTTTTTTCTTTATATTTTTCAAAAGTTATATGTCTAAAAGTTGGTACTTGAAGGTCAAAAAAAATAGCCATATATTCAGGTTTTTTTTCTTTTAAAATTTTAAGTAATGTTGTGGTAAAACCATATATTGCATTTGTTATTATTCCCGTAGAAGTTTTTAATTTCGGTAAAGCATAGAAACTTCTATAGATTAAGCAGGTTCCATCTATAAGATATATGTCTTCCATTATTAAAAATTGTCTGTAATTCTATTTTTTAAACAAGTTATTATCATTGAAACATTTAAAAGATATGGTTTATTTTTATCTCTCTTCATTTCAAATTGGGATATATAAATTCCTTTTGTTTTTTCAATTTTATTAAGTATTGAAAGAAGTTGTTCAAGGGTAATGAGATTTATATCAATTTGTATTTTTTCCATAATATATTCATCTATTTCTTCTCTGGGTAAAATTTTAATATCTCCAAAATTCGTTTTTATTGAGGAATTTTCAATTAAATCATTTAAATAAGAAAAGAAAGAAAATTTATCTGAAACAACATTCACAGTAGTATCTTTTTTTTCCACCTCTCCCTTTTTATATTTTTCACATAACTCAATAAACTCTTTATATTCTTTTTCCTTTTTTAAAATAATACTGTCAAGATTTTTAATTTTTTTCTTATTTGGTAAATAAATATACTGATATTCAAAAATAATAATAAAAATAACAAAAGTTAAAATGATTTTTCTATCCATTAGTCCCTGTCCTCAATAAAAGATTAAATCTAATTTTATTTTCTTTGGTAAATGATACACTGTTAATTTCAAAATTCTTAAAAAATTTTGAATTTCTAATATTTTCTTTAAGATTATCAAGATTCTTTAAATTATCAACTATTCCTGTTAGGTTAATATTTTTATCATTTATTGATACTTCTTCAACCTCTCCATTAATATTTTCTGGAAAAAAAAGTGTTATTTCTTCAAGTGTTTTAATAACAGAAATCTCATATACAGGTATTTTTGAATAACTTTTATCCTGTATAAATTTTTCTTTAATCTGTATCAAAGGATTAACAATTTTTTCTGTTTCAGGAAATAGTGATTTAAAAATATTTTCCATTTTTTTGTTAATTTCATCTAATTTCTTTTCTTTTTCAGTAATTTTAAAATGAGGTGTAAAAAAAAGAAAAGTACTTACAAGTAAAATAATAAAGTAAGACAGATATTCAAAATTCAATATTTTCTTTCTTATAAGAATATCTTTGAAATTAACAACTTCAAGTTTTTTTAATTCATTTAAGATATTAAAAAAATTTGTTTCAGAGAAAAAGTGTAATCCGTCCATTTTTATTTCTTCATAGATTTTTCTATCGCCTATAAAATAAACAGGAAGTTTTTTTGTTACAAATAAAGAAGGCAAAACTTCTAAAATACTTTCTTTTATGTTATTTGAAAAGTAGGAATAAACACCGGAAATAGTTGAATTTTCAATAAGATTTATTAATAAATAATCTTTTTCAGTGTAAAGTTCAATAAAATCGTATTCTTTTAAGTTGTTTCTAAAAAATTGATGAATTAAAATTGAATCAATTAAAAATTTATATTTTGTTTTATTTTTTTTGAAAATTTCCTTTAAATATTCTATTTTTTCTTTTTCAACAGCGAAAATCCCAATGGTAGTTTTATCTTTTTCAGGATAAAAAAATTTAAAATGGAAATATAACTTGTCTATTGATGTAGGAAATTTACCTTCAATTTCCTGATTTAGAACTAAACTTATTTTTTTCTTATCCCTGAATTCAAATTCTACTTTTCTAAAATAAATATTTAATTTTGAAAAAATTAAATAAAAAAAGTTCTGTTTATTTTCTTTTATAAAGTTTTCCAGATTTTCAAAAGGAATTTCACCTCTTTCATTGTTCTTAAAATAATAAACTTTTTCGCCTTTTAAATATAAAAAAATTTTCATAAAATACCCTTTTTTATTAACTCAATAGTTTTATCTTTTTTTAAAATTCCTTCCACATTTCTTTCTTTTCCTTTTTCATCCTTAACTTTTAATGAGATATGAAAATACTTACTTTTAAATTTT